>JALUTE010000274.1 GCA_027058255.1 Methyloligella sp.
GCGCAGAGCGATCAGACAAGCGGCGTGAAAATCCCCCGATTTCGCCACGTTCCTGCGCTCTTAAGAGCAGCGAGGTCTGCGCCCCGCCAGCGCCAATGTCAACGCCGGCGCCCTTGCGCGCCTCGAGAGTCGGACCATCCATGCCACGCTCACTTGCTCCCATGTCACGCTCGCCGGCCTATATCGTCGCGGCCCGTCGCACGGCCATGGGCCGTGTCGGCGGCCTGCATCGCAATCGCCGCATCGAGGCCCTTGCCGCGCCGGTGGTCACGGCGGCGCTCCAGGATGCCCGCATCGCCCCCGAGCAGGTGGACGAGATCATCATTGGCAATGCCAGTGCGGGCGGGAACCCGGCGCGCCTGATCGCACTCGCCGCCGGCCTGCCGGAGGAGGTTCCGGCGCTCACCCTGGACCGGCAATGCGCCTCGGGGCTCGATGCCATTCTCGCCGCCATCCGGCTCGTCGGGGCGGGCGAGGCGGATGTGGTGGTGGCGGGCGGCGCCGAATCCCTCTCCACCGCCCCCTGGCGCATCGCCAAGCCGCCGAGCCTCTATCAGCTTCCCCACTTCATGACCCTCGGCCCGGACCTAGCCGCGGAGAGAGGCGAGAGCGCGCTCATCGCCGCCGCCGAGCATCTCGCCCGCGCCCATGGCCTGTCCCGGAAAAGCCAGGACGGGCTCGCCCTGCGCTCCCATCGCGACGCCGCACGGGCCGCGGAAGAGCGCCGCTTCGTCGGCGAGATCGTGCCTTTGCGTTGCCTCGCCAGCGAGGCTCGCGATGAGAGCGTCAACCCGGCCCTCTCGGAGGACGAGCTCGCCGATCTGCCGGCCTATCACGACCCGGATGGCGTGATCACACCGGGCAATAGCAGCCGCATGCATGATGGCGCGGCCATGCTGGTGGTCGTCTCGGAGCGCGTCTGGGCCGAGCTTGGGCGCCCGCCGGCCATTCGTCTCGTGGCGGCGGTGGCCTCGGGCGTTGCCCATGCGCGCCAGGGGGCGGCGGCCATTGCCGCCATGCAGAAGCTCGAAAGCCGGCTCAATGGCGCAGGCGGCGCCCCCATCGACGTGGTGGAGATCAGCGAGACCTCCGCGGCCGAGATCCTGGCGCTGGCCGAAGCGCTGGACCTGCCGCCCGAGAGGGTCAATCCCGATGGCGGGGCGATCGCCCGGGGGCGGCCCTTCGGCGCCTCGGGCTCGGTTCTGGTGACGCGCCTCTTCACCCATCTCGCCCGTCTCGGCTCGGAAGGCGGAGGAGGGGCGGGAGCGGACCGCGCGCCCAGGCGCGGGGCGGCCACCATGGGCGCCATAGGCGGCCTCGGCCTTGCAGCCCTCTTCGAGGCCGTGCGAGAATAGTGCACAGACGCAAACCAAAATACACGTCATTGCCGCGCTTGACGCGGCAATCCAGGGCGGCAAGCTCCGAGTTTGTTGTCCAGGATCACCCGGTCACGCCGGGTGATGACGGGAAGCAAGCGTATGGTTCGTTTGCGTCGGTGCACTAGCAATCGGTCCTTGCATCCGTTGCGGAGGCGCGCCATGAGCAAGAGCGGCACGGGCGGGCTCGCCGATCCGGCAGCCATCGCCCGGCGCATCGAGATCGTCGAGGCGGACATCACCACCCTTGCCGTCGATGCCATCGTCAATGCGGCCAATGAAAGCCTTCTCGGCGGTGGCGGTGTCGATGGCGCCATTCACCGGGCCGCCGGCCCCCGGCTTCTGGAGGAATGCAGGACGCTCGGCGGCTGCCCCACGGGCGAGGCGCGGATCACGGCAGGCTACGACCTGCCCGCGCGCCATGTCATCCACACCGTCGGCCCCATATGGCGCGGGGGCGCGGCCGGCGAGGACGCGCTGCTCGCCAGCGCCTATCGCAGCGCCCTCACGCTCGCCCATGCCCACGAGCTTGCCTCCATCGCCTTTCCCGCCATCTCCACCGGCGCCTATGGCTTTCCGCCCGACCGGGCGGCCGGGATCGCGCTCCGGACGACGGCCGAGTTCCTCGCCGCCCACGCCCGGCCCGAGCGGGTGATCTTCTGCTGTTTCGGCGACGAGAGCGCGGCCCACCATGCCCGGGCCCTGGCCCGCCTCGGCGCGTCTTGAGGCATGCGACGCCCTTGCCGCGGTCGCGCGCGCCTTGGCCCCGCAATGAAACCGTTTCTTAGGGCCATTGCCCGACACTGGGCCCCAAAGGGGAGGCGCCAAGCCGCGCCTTCCGCCATGTCGACATTCGGGGGCCGTCCTTCATGCTCGCTCATTTGCCGATCCGACTGCGCGTCCATGTCTACCGATACGCGGTTCCGGTGCATTTCGGACCGGCCGACGAGGAATTCGGCGACGGCGCGTGCCTGCTCGCCAGCGAGGGTTTTCCGCGGACCGCGCGGCCTTTCGCGGAGCTCGGCGATCTGGAGGATGCGAGCCTGGTCGGCGCCAATCTGATCGAGCCGGAAAGCGCGCTCGAGGGCGCCCTTCTGCTGCGTCCGGCATATCCCTTCGCCGGTGCCAGCGCCGAGGATGGTGAGGCCTGCTTCGTGGCAACGCGCCTTTCCGTGACGGGTTTCGCGACTCTCGAGGCGACGTCCATCGTCTTTTGCCGCAGCGACTGGGAGCGCCACGCCCCGGCCATCCTCGCCCACATGGCCGAGGCGGGCTCGCATGTTTTCGCGGACCTGACCGAGCAGGCGGGCGCCGAGGGCGGCGCGGCGGCGCGCCTCACCGTGCCCAACCCCGCGTCCCGCGAGGACGCGCGAGCGATGCCCGGAGCCTTCGAGCTTCTCAAAGGGCTCGCCGCCGGTGGGTGGCACGGCTTCGGCCGGGCGGATTTCGACAGCCGCTCGCACTTCCTGGCGGCCCTTGGCGATCTTGTCTCGCTCTTTCCCGAGGGCCTGCGGTTCGATCTCGCCGCCGCCATCGGTCTCCTCACCCGCCAGGAGGGCATGGTGCTGCAATATTTCGCCGGCCGGCGCTGCGAGCGGGCCCCCTGGCGCGAGACCTATCTCGCCCTTCCCGGCGCAAAAGGGAAGGCGGACAGGGATGGCGTGGATGAGAGCGTGGTGGATGGCGAGGCCGTGTGCCGGCGGCTCGCGGCCCCCTCGGGCGGGGGTGAGCGCCTCGGCGTGCAGGGCGCGCATGCGCGGGGCATGCGAGACTACGCGCCGATCCTGCAACGCGCCGGGATCGCGGTGCGCCTGCCCGCCAAGGCGGTGGCAGACAATCTCGCCTTCTCGCCGGCGCTGACGGGTCTTGGGGCCAGCCTCTCAGGCGTCATTCGGCGCGATTGGCTGGAGGCCGCGGCCGACCTCCTGGAGCGCATGTGCGAGGAGCCGGTCGCGCGGGCCGCGATTGCGGGGGAGCTGGAAGCCGCTTTCTCGGCGGACCTTGCCATATGGGCCGAGACCGTGGGGCGCGCGGTAGAGAGCGAGGAGGGGGCGCTTGGCGCGCTCCAGAGCGTGGAGGCCGCCGACCGGTTGCTCGCCCTTGCCAATGCCCTCGATGGCGCGTCTCTCCTGCCCCATCTCGCGGCGACCATGCGCGAGCGGGCCATGATGGCGCTGAATGCCCTGCTCTCGGCCCGGGTGCTGCTTGCGCCCGACGAGCTCAAGCGCCTTCGCGAGCGCGACGATGCGAGCACGGCCGTTGCGGCCATGATCGCCGACGGCGACACCGAGCTCTTTTTCATGATCGGCACCAGCCTTTCCGTGGCGGCGTTCTCGAACCCGGATGGGCGCGAGTGGATCGGCGCCCTTGCCGGCCAGCTTCTGGCCGATCCCATGCCGGCGGGACAATGGGCTCTGGCCCTGATGAGCGGCAGGTGGCCGCAGCGTGCGCTCGAAGCGCTGATGGCCGAGCCGAGCCGGCTCTCGCCGGGCGTTCTCTTCTCCGCCGCCGACGCCATCGTCAAGGCACTGGCCGAGACGGGGCAGACCGCCGCGATCGTCACCCATGTCTGCCAGCTCGCGGACGTGCTGCCGCAGGATCGCGCGGCGCTCAACGATGCGGAAACGGTGTCCGATCTCGCCTTGCGCCTGCGCCTGATGCACATCCTCACTGGCGCCGCGGACCAGGCGGTGCGCACGGCGGGTGCGGCGACCGAGGCGATCCGTCCTCAGCTCGAGATCGCGCGCCTCGCCACCTGAAGGCGCACCGGGCGCCCCGAGCCTCGTCCACCGCCGCGCCCGGCGAGCCTTGCCCCCCGGCGCCATCTCGCCTAAAGCCTGCCCTTGCACGCAAACGCGCATCCCCACGGGGCGGCGCGTTCGTGCCATGGTGGCCGCACGCCTCGCGCACCGGCTGGCCTCGCGCGGCGGAGCGCGCTACCGTGTCCAGAGCAAACCGGAGGGGGCAGGGGCGAGAGATGCCGTCGAGAACCGTTTGGCGTAGCAGGAAACGCGTTCCGGGGACGAGCGAGCGGCCGACGCGGTGGCCATTCCGCCTCGCGCCGGCGCTCGGCGCGCTCGGCGTGCTCGCCGTGGCTCTCCTTCCCGCCGCCGCCGAAGCGGCGCTCTGGGACGAGTGGCTCCAGCGCTATGGCGGCAAGCGGCCCGAATGGACCCTGATCGGCGCCGCGCTCGCCGCTATCCTTGTCCTCTATATCCTCGTCAAGCTGGTTCGCGGGATCGCCAGCCTGTTCGGCACGCGCGCCCCGGCCCCGCTCGCCAGTGCGGGGGGCGGCGACGTGCCCCTCGACGGCGATCCGGCCCCGTCCCGTGGCCGCCTCTCCCGGCTGCTCTCCCGTCTCGGTCAGACGCTGGAAGAGGACGTGCTGACCAATTGGCGCCTCGTCCTCCTCGGCCTCACCGGCATCGTGCTCTCCATCGCCTCGGGCTGGACCACCTGGGACGGCATGACGAACTTCACCGGCAATCCGGTGCTCTCCGGCCTGATTACCTTCGGCATTCAGGGGGTCATGCTGATTGCCGCCTGGCTCATTGGCGAGAGCTTCGCCACCGCCTCGCCGGGTGAGGGCAAGGGCGGGCTCGGCACCCTGTTCGCGCCCATCGTGCTCATTCTCGGCCTCGTGGCCGGCGTCATTTTCCTCGCCCTGCGTTTCACGCCCGATGCGCCGGATTTCGCCAAGGACCTCATCGCCCGCTGGCAGATCAATCGCGACCTCGTGGTCTGGGGGCTGGGCGGGCTGGTCGCGCTTCTCGTCATCGGCGTTGCCTTCACGCAGCGGGAGATCCTCGGCCCCTATCTGCGCGGCATCAAGATCATCCTGAAGAACCTGCATATCTGGATCATGTTCCTCTCCTGCATGGCGACGTCGGTGTTCTTCTCCTTCGACTCCCTCTTCTCCACCATCTTTCCGGCCGAGGACCGGGCGCGGGCGGCAGCGCTCAGGGTCCAGCGCCAGGTGCAGGGCCTCACGGCCGACGTGGCGGCCGAGCTCGAGCGCCAGCGGCGGGCCGCCGCGCGGGCGCTGTTCTCAAGCAAGGCCTGGGCCGCCTATGACGGCCAGATCGACACCCTCGTGCGCGAGGCGCGGCGCGCGCCCGATCTCATTGCGGCCGAGGAACGCCGACGGCTCCTGGAGCGGCGCAGGGCGGAGGCGAGTCAGAAGGAGATCCTGCGCACCGCCGCCAGCCAGCGCGCCAATCTGGAGGCGCGCAAGCGGCGGATCGAGGGCGAGATCGCGCGGCTCGAGAAACGCCGCCCCGCGCTTGCCGCCGAGATCGACCGCCTGCAAGGGGAGCTGCATGCCAAGGAGAGCGAGATCCGCGCCAAGAAGGCCGAGGCGCTGGCCGAGGCCGAAGGCGTGGGCGCAACCGGGCGCGAGGGCCGGGGGCCGAAATTCCGCGAAATCCAGAAGGTGGTGAAGAAGCTCACCATCGAGGCCGATCTCATTCGCGGCCAGTTGCGGGCGGCGAGCGGTGAGCTCGCCAGCGCCGACAAGCAGATCGAGCGCCTGCGCGGGGAGCTCGTGGACATCGATGCCAGGCTCGCCAAGCTCGGCGCCGAGGCGGAGACGGCCGAGCAGCTCATCAAGCTCGAGGCCGGCAAGAGCGCTGGCGCCACCGCCCCGCGCCTCGATGCGGGCCAGGCCGTGAAGGCGCTGGAGCGCGAGCGCACGCGCTTTCGCGAGCAGCCGACCAAGGCGCGCTTCACGGCGCTTCAGAGCCAGTGCGCCGCCCTTCTCCAGACCCTCAAGCAGGTGCCTCAGATCGCCTCGGCGGTGGCATCGGTGGACTGCGCGCCGGAAGCGGCGAGCGAGGCGGCGGGGCGCATCTTCGCCATCAATGCGGTCATTGCCGCCTATGCGAGGAAATGCGGCGCCGATGCCAAGCTCCCCGCGCGCGACATCGACCGCATGCTCGCCTTCGGGCGCGACTGCATCCAGGCATCGGCCCTGCCCGGAGAGGCAACGGCGGAGTTTCGTGCAAGACTCGCCCGCATCGCCCTCAACCGGGATGACAAGGCGCATCGCTTCGTCGTCACCTGGAACGCCTTTCTCGACGGAAACCGGCTGGCCTATCTGGCGCTCGCCATTGCGCTCGCCATTGACGGGCTGGTGTTCATGTCTGGCGTGTTCGGCGCCTCGGTCATGGCCTCGCCCCTCTCCGAGGCGCCGCGCGGGCGCGACCGCACTGCGGCCCAGCTCGAGCAGATCGTGCGCAACAGTCTCGGCTCCGACCGCTATGGCACGGCGAGCCTGGTGCTCGAGGCGCTGCGGCCGAGCGATGGGCGCGCGGACTTCCCGCTCGAGGTCGTGCTCGAGGGGCGCGAGCCGGGCGAGGCCTCGCGGATTCGCAAGGTGCTGAATGCCGGCGCGACGCTGGGCCTCGTGGCGCGGGACGACGGGGGCGGGCTGGAGCGCTATTTCGTGCGCTCGGAGCTTTTCGAGTATCTCAATCAGGTGGCGGACCGGGAGCTGGAGCGCGACGAGGCGCTGAAACGGCGCAGCCGGCAGGACGCGGAGCTCGACCGCAAGGTGCAACGCCTGACGGAGCTTCTGGAGCCGGTGCTCAGCCCCGATGCGGGCAAGAAGGCGGACACGCTCATGCACGCCATCCATCCCATCTCGGATGCGCGCGGCTTCACGGGCGAGCTTTCCCTGCGCGATTGCGGGCGGCGCGATTGCGACACCATCCGCAAGGCGCTCAATGCCGGCGCGACCATGGGCGCGGTTCTGCACGAGCCGCGGGCCGGCGAGCGCCAGCGCTATCTCGTCCGGCCGGAGTTCTACCAATCGCTCATCCGCATTCACCGCCATGCCGTCGGCGCCGAGCAGGCAAGGCGGGAGATCATCGAGGCGGCGCGGCGCAGGCAGCGCCCTGCGGGCGAGGGCGAAGGCGATGGGGAGCCGCTCGCCATCACGGCCCGGGTGGAACTCTCTCCTGCCGAGACCGAGCAGGAGTATTTTGCGGCCCTCCAGCCCCGTATCGGCTTCACCGATGCACAGATCGCCGTGGTCCGACAGCTCACGGACGATGTGGACATTCTGGACGATGCGATCGACGCCATCGAGCGCGTGGCGACCGCGATTGCCAGCGATGCGCGCAGGAAGGCGCGCGCATTGCGAGAGCGGATCGGGCGCGAGTATACGGCCGTGAAGGAAGGTTGGACCGCGGAGGAGCACGTCGCCTACAAGATCTCCAAGATCGACGAGGAGCGCCTCAATACGGCGTTCGAGCGCTACGAGACGCTGCGCGCGATCCGTAACGACCTCGCGGGCATTGTCGATGGCTATGAGGAGGCCGCGCCCGACCCGGACAAGCAGGACTGGCTCGACGCCATGCGCGCGGCCAAGACCTCGATCAGCGCGTTTCTCGAGGGGGCGCCGGATGCCCCGAGCCCGGCCGAGCTCGCCGACCGTCTGCGCCTGGCTGCGGAGCTCTGGGCTCGCCAAGGCACGCAACCCGTCTGACGCTGCGCTGCGCCGTGCGTTCAAGCTCTCCGGGCGTGCAGCCACGGGGATCCAGGGGTCCGAGCCGAGCACGCCGCCGCCCTTTCGCTCGCCTGCCCGCCAGTGCTAAGCTCGCCCATTGCAAGAGGGGCGCATGCAACCGGCATCTCGGGAGGGACAGTCATGGGCGGATTCGTTTTCAGGCTGGCGCGCGCGACGAGCACCATATTCTTCTCGCTCTTGCTCGGAGCCCTGGCGCTTGCCTATGTGGCCGTGTCCTTTCCCGAATTCATGGAAAGCCTCCTCGCCATCGGCCAGGGCGTGAAGACCTATCTCACGAGCATGGGGATCCCCTCGAAGTACAATGTGTGGGTCAAGTTCCTGCTCGGAGAGCAGCAGCTCGTCTATATGGGCTTCGTCATCGTGATGCGGATCGCGGTGGCTCTGCTGTTCGCCCTGCCGGGCGCCGTGTTGCATCTGCTGCGTGGCGGAGCGGCCGAGGGGACACCCGCCGCGCCAGCATCGGCGCCGGCCGCATTCGTGGCACCCCAGGGGACCACGACGCTGGAGCCGCGTGAGCCGGAGAGCGAGAGCGGCAAGGACAGCGAAGGCACGGAGAGCGAGGAGCGCCCCCGCGCCGCTCCGCCGTCGTGACCCGGTGCCGCCCCGGGTCGCCGGGTTCTGCCCGACAATGACGTGGCAGACGCGCGGCGGGCATGGTGCACCGCGCTCGGGACAATGGAAGGGGGCGACGCGCAGCCCTCACGCGCCGAGGCGCGCGTGGCCATGGCGCGGTCGCAGGCCGATCCGATGGTGCGCTATTGGCCCGTCGGTCCGGAGCGTGCGGCCTCCCGGGCGAGCTGAATCTTGCTGTCGGCGGCGCTCTTGACCTCGCCCGCATAGTCGCTCGCATCGCCGATCATCAGGATGGACCGGCACTCGGGCGTGCAGGCATAGGACTGGCGCTTGCTGCCGCGCTGCAGGTTCACCAGCCGGGTGCCGTTGCTCTTCACCACCAGGGTCTTGTTCAGGATCACCTGGCGCTTGTTGTTGAGCACGATGAGGTTGGTCACGCCGAAGGTCTTGCCGGTGACCACCAGGAGCTGGGAGCTGTGAATGGCAACGTCCGCGATGGAGGGATTGCCGACAATGATGTCGGTCGCCGGCTCGGTGAGCCGAACCAGCTTGGCCTCGTCGTTCCTGACCATCAGCTCGCCGGCACGGGCCATGCCCGACATGACAAGGAGCAGCCCGAGCGCCAAGCCCGAGGCAATGAGCGTCCAGGTGGCGCCGGTGCGCCGCAGAAGGGTGGGATGTGCCATGAGGTCACCGTCCTCGTCGTGAAATCCAGCCTTGATGGCCATTGAGCCCGACAAAGGTAAACGAAATGCAAAGACCGGCGTCCTTTCGGGACGCAGGTGTTGGCGCGCATGCACGCAGTCGGCGGCGCGGGACCGGCTGTAGCTCCCCCGCAAGGGGCGTGCGTGGTGGCAAAACATCGCTGATGGGCAGTGATCCCGGCCAGGCTGCAGAATCGCGATGGGAAGTAACGGATTAGTAAGGATTATATATTTCACGCCCACATAAGCAAAACGAACGATTAACCCATGCATTATTTGCATGTATTGCGTATTCCTTTCTCTACGTTCCAGACAACTAAATGTAAATATTTATAGACATTGAATCACATCATGCTCTTTCGCGAGTAAAATTTGTGGTTTTAACGATTGAGTAGGATGTTGGGCCTATAGTCGGCCATGGTTCAGCGATGCCGGAAAACAGTCCGGCCGACGGACCGCAGGAGTTTGTTACTCGCACAAGGGAGAGTTGTCATGAAAGACATGGTTGCGCGTTTCGCGAAGGACGAGTCCGGCGCCACGGCGATCGAGTATGGCCTCATCGCCGCCCTCATCGGCGTGGCCCTCATCACGGTTCTGACCACCATGGGCACCGACCTGAAGGCCACCTTCACCAAGGTGTCGACGGGCCTCAAGAGCGTCAAGTAAGCGCTTGGATCCGCGCGTGGCCTGCCGAGATCGGCAGGCCGCGTCGGGTCGCTCGCCTTTTCGGATGCTGCTGCTCGCAGCACTTCACTGCATGACCTGGAGTATTCCCATGACGAACATCGTTGCACGTTTTGCCAAGGACGAGTCCGGCGCCACGGCGATCGAGTATGGCCTCATCGCCGCCCTCATCGGCGTGGCCCTGATCACGGTTCTGACCACCATGGGCACCGACCTGAAGAACACCTTCACCAAGGTGTCGACGGGCCTCAAGAGCGTCAAGTAAGCTCTGCGACGGGGCGCGCAGGGCGCGCTGCCCCGGCCATGTTGCGAAGTGCCGTCCCTCGCCATTGCGAAGGGCGGCACTTTCGCATTCGAGCGTCTTCCAGGCATGGCCTGGCCGACAGGCTCGCGCCCGGGGGTGCATTAAGGGCGCCTTTACACCGATCGGGGATGATTGGGGATCATCGGGGATCGTCGGGGCCGAGCGATGGCGCGGGCCGGCCGCAGGCCGATGGCCTGTGTGCACGAGTCGCGGCGCGGGCAGGGGGCAGTCGGGAGTGGGTGTCATGCTGGACTTCGCATTGCTGAGCATTTTTCCAGGCGCCATGGCCTTTGCGGCGGCCATGGACCTTCTGACCATGACCATCCCGAACCGCATCTCCCTGGCGCTCATTGCCGGGTTCGCCGTCCTCGCGCCGCTCTCGGGCATGGGCGGGACGGAGATCGCCGCCCATGTGGCGGTGGGCGCGGGTGCGCTCGTGGTGGGCATCGCCCTCTTCGCCATGGGCTGGATCGGCGGGGGGGATGCGAAGATCTTCGCCGCCGGGGCGCTCTGGCTCGGGCCGGACCATTTGCTGATCTTCGCCGCCGTCGCCTCGATCGCGGGCGGCGCGCTGACGCTGCTGCTACTCTTCTTCCGGATGTTGCCGCTGCCCGCATGGGCCGTGCGCGTGCCCTGGCTCGATCGCCTGCACCGGCCGGAGACCGGGGTGCCCTATGGCATCGCGCTCGCCGCCGCGGCGTTGATCATCTATCCGATGACGCCCTGGTTCACCGGTTTTGCCGGCTCGTAATCCGCGCCATCGCAGCCCCCGCCCCACCATGATCGGATCCGGGCGGCCCCCGCACGGTCAAAGGGCCGCGGAGGTCTCGGCGGGGGCATCCCCATCCTCGACGAGGAGCTGGGAGCGCGAGAGGCGCGCATAGGCGCCGTCCCGCGCCATGAGCTCGCCATGGGTGCCGCGCTCGACGATGCGCCCGGCCTCCATGACGACGATGAGATCGGCATCGCGCACGGTGGACAGCCTGTGGGCGATCACCAGGGTCGTGCGGCCCTTGGCAAAACGCCTCAGGGCCTCCTGCACGAGACGTTCGGATTCGGTGTCGAGGGCGCTCGTCGCCTCGTCCAGCAGCAGGATCGGCGCGTTCTTCAATATGGCGCGGGCGAGCGCGATGCGCTGGCGCTGGCCGCCCGAGAGCCGCATGCCCCGATCGCCGATCTCGGTCTCGTAGCCCTCGGGCAGGGCCATGATGAAATCGTGCGCGGCGGCGGCCCTGGCCGCAGCCTCGATATCCTCGGCGCTCGCGTCCAGCCGGCCGAGGGCGATGTTCTGGCGGATGGTGTCGTTGAAGAGCGTCACGTCCTGGGAGACGATGGCGATGGCCTCGCGCAGGCTGGCCACGGTGACATCGCGAATATCCTGCCCGTCAATGCCGATCACGCCCCCATCCACGTCGTAAAGGCGCGGCACGAGGTTGAAGATGGTGGACTTGCCGGCGCCGCTCTGGCCCACCAGCGCCACGGTCGCCCCGCCGGGCACGAAGAGGGAGAAATCCTCCACCGCCGCCCGCTCGCCCGCGCCATAGCGGAAGCTCACATGGTCGAAGGTGATGGCGCCGTCGCGCACCTCGAGGGGCCTGGCGCCCGGGCGGTCGGTGATCTGCGGGGCCTCGTCGAGGAGGTCGAAAATGCGCTGGGCGGCGGCGCCATC
>JALUTE010000275.1 GCA_027058255.1 Methyloligella sp.
CGAATGTGGGGTCGCGTGGCGCGGGACAGGCCGCGGAAAAGCCATCGGCCGGCCCCGCGAGCAGCGCGGCGGCGGCCGAGAGGCCGGCCACGACGGCATGTCTCGATGAAAGGTGACGAAACACCACGCTACTCCCTCCCTGCCCGGGCCGACCGGCGGCCCCCGCATCGACCCCGCCAAGGTGGCATGGGCGTCCGCCCCCATTGTGACGCGTTTTCGCGGCGGTGCAATCGCGACATCGCGGCCCGATCGACGCGCGCATTCCGGTTCACTTTCCAGGCACGCCATCCTATGCTCGGCTCCATCGAGGGGCGGTGAGAGAAGGCCCGCCGAAGCCATGACATCCATGCTCAGCGACACGACCCGAAGACGATCGATCCCCGTGCAGGTGGGCCATGTGACGGTGGGGGGCGAGGCGCCCATCGCCGTCCAGTCCATGACCAACACGGACACCGCCGACATCGCCGCGACGGTGGCGCAGATCCGCGCGCTCGCCGAGGCGGGCTCGGAGCTGGTGCGGATCACCGTCGACCGGCCCGAGGCGGCCCGCGCCGTGCCGCATATCCGCGACCGGCTGCGGGCGGCGGGCTGCACGGTGCCGCTCATCGGCGACTTCCACTATGTGGGCGACCGGCTGCTCGCCGACCATCCCGCAGCCGCCGAGGCCCTGGACAAGTACCGCATCAATCCGGGCAATGTGGGCTTCGGCGCCAAGCGTGACGTGCGCTTTGCCAAGATCATCGAGATCGCGCTTGCGCATGACAAGCCGGTGCGTATCGGCGTCAATTGGGGCAGCCTCGACCAGGCGCTGCTCACCCGCCTCATGGACGAGAACGCAAAGAGCCCCAGCCCGCGCGATGCACGCCATGTGATGCACGAGGCCATTGTGCGCTCGGCGCTCGACTCGGCCGAGGAGGCGCGCCGGCTCGGCATGGGGGCGGACCGGATCGTGCTCTCGGCCAAGGTGAGCGCCGTGCCCGATCTCCTGCGCGTCTACCGGCTGCTTGCCGAGCGGTGCGATCATGCGCTGCATCTCGGCCTCACCGAGGCGGGCATGGGCGTGAAGGGCACGGTCGCCTCGACGGCCGGGCTCGCCATCCTCCTGGCCGAGGGCATTGGCGACACCATTCGCGTCTCCCTCACGCCGGAGCCCGGCGCCGACCGCGCGCAGGAGGTGCGGGTGGCGCAGGAGGTGTTGCAGGCGCTGGGCCTGCGTGCCTTCGCGCCGCAGGTGGCGGCCTGTCCGGGCTGCGGGCGCACGACGAGCACGCTCTTTCAGGAGCTCGCCCGCGACATCGAGGCCCATATCCGCGACCGCATGCCCGAATGGCGCCGCCTCTATCCCGGGGTCGAGACCCTCTCCCTCGCTGTCATGGGGTGCATCGTCAATGGGCCGGGCGAGTCCAAGCATGCCGATATCGGCATCTCGCTGCCCGGCACCGGCGAGAGCCCCGCCGCCCCCGTCTTCATCGAGGGGCGGAAGGTGGCCACCCTGCGCGGCCCCGACATCGCGGCCGCCTTCACGGCGCTGATCGAGGACTATGTGGCCGACCGCTTCGGGCAAGGCGAGAGCCGGGCCGCCTCCGACACCGGATAGGTCCTCGCCCCTCCTCGTGATCCGTGCCGCCGGCAGGTGAGGAAGCGCGCCGCCTCGGCGAGCGGAGCCAATCAATCGCAATCGTCTTGACCCGTTCGATCGGCGACCTCGATGACGGGCTCCCCCTCGTCGATCAACCTGCTGATCTGGTCCCACAAGGCGTCAAACACGGCGCAAAATGTGCATTGGTGACATTGCCGCACGTGACCCACAGGAGCTGGGGCGGCGGACCGTGTCTCAGAACGAGATCGACGAAATCGGCGTCCTTGCTGACAAATACGACCTGGTCGCGCCGCGCCGCCTCGAAGATCTCGAGATCGTTCGCATCCCGCAGGCCGAGGTCGCGCACCGGATGCGCCTCGATGCCATGGCGCGCGCTCAAATGTCTGCCGAGCGCCGACGGCAATTGGGCATCCAGCCAGAGGATCATGCGGCGAGGCGCGGAATCTTGACGCGGTCAGCGGCAAACTTCAGGCAAGCCTTGATGTCGTCCTGCTGCAGGTCCGGAGAATCCGCCAGAATCTGCTCTTGGCTGACACCTTCCGCGAGCATGTCCAGGATGTCGCTCACGCGAATCCGCATGCCCCGAATGCAGGGGCGTCCCCCACATTGGCGAGGATCGAAGGTGATGCGGCTCTTGATGTCCATGTCGCCAATCTACGCCTTACGATCCCGATCGGCAATATATGCGTGACGCCACTGCGCCTTGCGCATCCTTGGCGGCGGGCCTCAGTGGCGCCGGCGGGTGAGGAAGCGCGCCGCCTCGGCGAGGGGAGCGGCCGCCGCGCCGAAGGGCGCCAGGGCCGCAAGCGCCTCGGCCTCGAGCTCGTCGAGGCGCCGGCGCGCCCCATCCACCCCGAGCACCGCCACGAAGGTCGCCTTGCCCCGGGCGGCGTCCTTGCCGGTGGCCTTGCCCGTGCGGGCCGCATCGCCCTCGGCATCGAGCAGGTCGTCCGAAAGCTGGAACGCCCGCCCGAGCGCCGTGCCATAGCGCCGCAGGGCCGCGCGGCGCTCCGAGGTCGCAGGCTCGCCCGCCAGGATCGCGCCCGCCTCGCAGGCAAAGCGGATGAGCGCGCCGGTCTTCATGTCCTGGAGCCGGGCAATGTCCGCATGCATCATGCGCGCGGCATCGTCCTTCTCGGCCGCGAGATCGAGCGCCTGGCCCCCGAGCATCCCCGCCCAGCCTGCGGCCCGTGCAAGGGCCGAGATGAGCTCCAGCCGCACGGCGGGGTCGGCATGGCGCTCCTCCACGGCCAAGGCCTCGAAGGCACGGGTGAGAAGCGCACAGCCCGCCAGGATCGCCGTCGCCTCGTCGAAGGCCACATGCACGGTCGGCTTTCCGCGCCGCAAGGCGTCGTCGTCCATGGCCGGCAGGTCGTCATGGATGAGCGAGTAGCAATGGATGCATTCCAGGGCCGCCGCCGTGGTCTCGGCACGCTCGGGTGGCAGGCCGAACAGCGCCGCCGATTCCATCACCAGAAAGGGCCGGAACCGCTTGCCGCCGCCGAGCGCGCCATAGCGCACCGCGCCGGCGAGACGCTCGGGCACGCCCGCCCCGCCATCCGCCCGGCCAAGCAGCGCGCCGAGCCGGCTCTCCACGCGCGCCCCGTGCGCGGCGAGCCTCGCCTCGAATGTCATGTCCGCCATGTTCGACACATTCGGCATGAGGGAACCCCACCCATCCTCTCCTCGCCGCCCAGCGCGCCTATCCTCTGGCCATGCGGCCCGATTGCCAGTATAAGGCCGGCTGACAAGGGATGCGAATGCGCACGCGGCCGCACGGCATGTGGGGCATGCGCGTTTTCGGTTTGGGCCGGTTGCGCCGGTTTCGGCAGGCGTGGAGCGCATCGGCGCTTTCAGCCGGGCCCCCTTCCCGTACCGATTGCGAACCGTTCCACGGCACGACAGACGAGGAGTGAGGCATCATGGCCGTTCCTATGAAGAAGGTCTCGCGCATGAAGCGGGGCAACAGACGCGCCGGCAAGGGGCTGGAGAGCCCGACCTATGTCGAGGACAAGGAGTCGGGCGAGCTGCGCCGGCCGCATCACATCGATCTCAAGAGCGGCAAGTATCGTGGCCGCCAGGTCCTGGAGCCTCAGGACGATTTCTAGGCCCACGCCCGGAGGCTCAACGCTGCGCGCCGGCGCCATCTGCACGCCCTGCCTGCCCGGTCTACCGGTCTTGTCGGGCGACGCCATTGCTCTGGCACGCTCTCCCGCCCCTGGAAAAATCGCCACATTGCTCGTGGATGGTCGAGCCAGGTGCGCTCATTCGGGAGGGAAGACATGTCCATCAAAGGCATCCCACTGCTCGTCATCTCGTTCATTCTCTACAATGCGGTCGTCTTCTTCGGCGGTGCGCCAGAGGGGCCCCATTCCTACGCCACGGTCTTCCTCGAGCCTCTTTTCAGCATCGACA
>JALUTE010000276.1 GCA_027058255.1 Methyloligella sp.
ACCACAAGGCGGCGCGACGGGGGCATGCAGGCGGCCGAGGCCGGGCTCGAGGCGGCGCGGGCGGGCAGCTCGGGGCGGGTGACGGCGCTGGTCTCTGCGCTCGCGCTCGTCTTCTCCGCCATCAGCCTCTATCAGAGCGTGCTCAAGCAGCCCGATCTCGACATCTATGTGGCCCCGGTGATCGATCTTGCCCGAGACGCCAATGGCAATTACGAGGTTCTGGCCGTCCCCCTCACCATCGCCAATCACGGCGCGCGCGATGGCGCGGTGCTCTCCATCGACCTCACCGTGGAGCCCGCCGAGCGCGCGGGCGGGCAGGCCAAGCGGTTCTACAGCGCCTATTTCGGCGAGAAGGCCAAGGGCAAGAGGACCCCTTTCGCGCCGATCAACGTGCCGGGGCGCGGAACCTATTCCGGAACGCTGCTTTTCTACCCGCGCGTGGCGCCTTCCGCGAAGGTCATGAGCGCCAAGGGGACCTATCGCGTGACCCTCGCCCTCGATACGCGGTTCGACCAGAGCCTCGGTTTCCTCGACTCGCTGTTTCGAGCGCGCACGACACCGATCCGCTTCACGGTCCGGCTGCCCTATTTCTCGGAGCAGTCCGTATTGCGGGGCGAGACCATCCGCATGCCGAATGTGCGGTGGGCCGCGGAGGTCGGAACCACGGAGCGCCCATACCGATAGGGCGGGGACCCGTTTCTCAGGGCATTCGCTTGAAACCCCAAATCGTCTCTCTCTCTTTTCGTCATCACCCGACTCGACCGGGTGATGACGTGAAGGAGAGCAGCGATGGCGCTATCCGTGCGAGCACGCGATGCGCCTCGGGCGTTCATGCGTACGCTGACGTCTTTCGAGCGATTGCCCCGGGTCGGCGCCCCGCTTGCGGCCGGGTCGAAGAACGTATAAAGATATGTTTATATCATGTAGGCCCTGCGGTCCGGCGGAGCCCGAGCGCGCGGCCGTCGGAGGGGGACCGGAACGCGCCGTGGGACAGAACACACGGTGGGAAGGGGCCGCCTTGAGAACCATCGGCCCGAGGAGGACCATTGCCCGCTCGCCGCTCGACATCGCCATCGCCGCCCGAGGCAGCGCGCCGGACCATGCCGCAGGCCGGGCCCGCGCAGCCGCTCGGCTCCGAGGCCCTGCTCGCCTGCCTCAAGGCGCTGGCCGAGCCGACCCGGCTGCGGCTGCTCGCGCTGCTTGCCCAGGGCGAGCTCAACGTCAAGGACCTGACGCGCATTCTGGGCCAGAGCCAGCCGCGCATCTCGCGCCATCTGAGGCTGCTGGTGGAGGCGGGCCTGATCGAGCGCCATCCCGAGGGGGCCTGGGTGTTCTTCCGCCTCTGTGACGATGCGGGCGTTCCGGCCGGCTCCGAGACCGGCGGTCTTGATGGCGGTCGAGCCTTGGCGCGGGTCTCGGGCGGGGCGGGCGCCCTGGCGCGCGCGCTCGTCCAGACCCTCGACCCGAACGATCCGGTCATCGCGTCCGATCGCGCCCGCGCCGAGGCGGTGCGCAGGGAACGCGAGGACCAGGCGCAAGCCTATTTCCGCCGCCACGCCGGTGAGTGGGACCGGATTCGCAGCCTGCACATCGCCGAGGAACGCGTCGAGGACGCCATGCGCAAGGCGCTGGGGGCGGGGCCGTTCGATCTTCTCGTGGACATCGGCACGGGGACGGGCCGCATTGTCGAGCTGTTCGCGGACCGCGCCCGGCGCGCCATCGGCTTCGATATCAACCGGGAGATGCTCTCCTATGCCCGCGCCAAGCTGGAGCGGGCCGGGCTCGACCATGCCCAGGTGCGCCATGGCGATCTCTACAGCCTGCCCCTCGGGGATGGAGTCGCCGACGCGGTGATCATTCACCAGGTTCTGCACTTCCTGGACGATCCGAAACCGGCCATCGCCGAGGCGGCCCGCATTCTCGCCCCCGGCGGGCGGCTTCTGGTGGTGGATTTCGCGCCGCACGGGCTCGACTTCCTGCGCGAGCGCCTCGCCCATCGCCGGCTCGGTTTCGCACAGGCGCAGATGGCGCGCTGGCTGGAGGCTGCGGGGCTCGCCCTGGAGCGCCACCGCGATCTCGCACCGAGCGGGGGCGGGGATGATGGGGACAGCGCGCGGCTCACGGTCTCGCTCTGGCTGGCCATGCGCCCGCAGGCGGGCGGGAAGCGGCAGGGGAGCGGTCTGCGCGCAGGTGGCGCCGGGCGGTCCCGACCCGGCAGCAGGCGGGGGGCGCGCAAGCCCCTTGCACTGGATCATTGAACGCGGAACGGCAGGACCCATTGAGAGGGAGGGGACGCGTGCAGGAGCACGGCAAGGACCACGGGCGGCGCGGACACGGACAGGGCGCGGGCGACGGGATTTCCGTCTCCTTCGAGTTCTTCCCGCCCAAGAGCGACAAGATGGAGGCGGCGCTCTGGAAAGCGATCCGGCGGCTGGCGCCGCTCGGCCCCAGCTTCGTCTCCGTCACCTATGGCGCGGGCGGATCGACACGCGCACGCACCCACGCAACGCTTGCGCGCATCCTGCGCGAGACCGATCTCGTTCCGGCAGCGCATCTCACCTGCGTCTCGGCGACGCGGGAGGAGGTCGATGCCGTCATCCGCGCCTATGGCGAGATCGGTGTCCGGCATATCGTGGCGCTCAGGGGCGATCCGCAGGGCGGGCCAGGCACGCCTTACGAGCCGACCCCCGGCGGCTATGTGAACGCCGCCGATCTCGTCGCCGGCATCCGCGCCATCGGCGGTTTCGAGATCTCGGTCGCCGCCTATCCGGAGGGCCATCCCGAAAGCCCGAGCCTCGCCGCCGACATCGACAATCTCAAGGCCAAGATCGATGCCGGCGCCGACCGCGCCATCACCCAGTTCTTTTTCGACAATGACCAGTTCTACCGCTTCATGGACCGGGTGCTGGCGGCCGGCATCACCGTGCCGGTGACGCCGGGCATCATTCCCATCCACAATTTCGCGCAAGTCGCGACCTTCGCGCGGCGCTGCGGAACCACGGTGCCGAAGAGCCTTGCCGAGAAGTTCGAGGGGCTCGAGGACGATCCCAAGACGGCGCGCTTCGTTGCGGCCACCATCGCCGCCGAGCAGGTGATGGCGCTGCGCGAGCAGGGCATCCGCCAGTTCCACTTCTACACCCTCAACCGGGCGGACCTGGTCTATGCCATCTGCCACCTCCTGGGTTTGCGCCCATCGCAGCCCGGAGCCATGGCCGAGCCGGCGCCGAGCAAGCCGGCCGCCGAAGCACGGGCACAGGGAGGCGGATCATGACCCGGGAGGAGCGGATCGCAGCCCTGCATGGTGCCGCGAAAGAGCGCATCCTCATTCTCGACGGCGCCATGGGCACCATGATCCAGCGCCATGGGCTGGACGAGGCCGGCTACAGGGGCGAGCGCTTTGCCGATTGGGGCCAGGACCTCAAGGGCAACAACGATCTCCTGTGCCTCACCCAGCCCGACATCATCCGCGACATCCATTCCGCCTATTTCGAGGCCGGCGCGGACATGGTGGAGACCAACACCTTCAACGCCACGAGCGTGAGCCAGGCGGACTATGGCATGGAGGCGCTGGTGGAGGAGATCAACCGGGAAGCGGCGCGCCTTGCGCGCGAGGCGGCGGATGGCTGGAGCGCGCGCGAGCCGGAGCGCCCGCGCTTCGTTGCCGGCGCCATCGGGCCCACCAATCGCACCGCCTCCATCTCGCCGGACGTGAACGATCCGGGCTTTCGCAACATCACCTTCGACGAGCTCGCCGAGGCCTATGGTGCGCAGGCGCGGGCGCTGATCGAGGGCGGTGTGGATGCGATCCTGATCGAGACCGTGTTCGACACCCTGAACGCCAAGGCGGCGGGCTTTGCGGTGCTGGATGCCTTCGACGCCTTGGGCGTGCGCCTGCCGATCATGATCTCCGGCACCATTACGGACCTTTCCGGGCGCAACCTCTCGGGCCAGACGCCGCTCGCCTTCTGGTACTCGCTGCGGCATCTGCGGCCCTTCTCCATCGGCCTCAACTGCTCCTTCGGCGCCGATGCCCTGCGCCCGGCCATCCAGGAGATCGCCGCCGAGGCGGACTGCCTGGTGAGCGTCTATCCCAATGCGGGCCTGCCCAATGAGATGGGCGCCTATGACGAGAGCCCCGAGGCCATGGCCGCGGAGCTGGAGCGCTGGGCGGCGGACGGCTTGATCAACATCGTCGGCGGGTGCTGCGGCACGACCCCGGATCACATCCGCGCCATCGCCGAGGCCGTGTCGAAATATCCGCCCCGAAAGGTCCCCGAGGTGGAGCCGGCCATGCGGCTTGCCGGGCTGGAGCCACTCGTCCACCGTTGAGCGCCAGATCCGGGACGGGCGGCGGGGGGCGACGATGCCTGCGGCGCCGGGCTGGCGCAGGCAGGCGAAAAGGTGCTAGCCTTCCGATGGTTAACGGAGCCAAGCCTTTGACCGTCATGCGTTTTCAGGAGGCGCCTCATGAGACCGTCCCACGCCGCCCAATGCTTGATCGCCCTGGCCATCTTCGCGATGCCCCTCACCATCGCAGGCATCGCGAGGGCCTCGGATGCCCCCGTCCATCTCACCGCGGGCTATGAGGGCGCGCCCCTCGATGGCCGGATCCGTCGGCCCGCGGCCGCACTCCTGTGGTGCAAGTCGCGCCATCGCCGGCCCGTCCATTGCGCGGGGGTGCTCGACTTCTGGAACATGGACCGCCTGCCGCGCAATCTCGACCGCTCGCGCTCGCTTCTGCGCCGCTGAAGCGTCGTCCACCACCAGTCCGCCGATCGACAAGCGCCCGCGCCACTCGGCACCCGCACATGTGAAAGGCCCGGCTTGCACCGGGCCTCTCCGCGCGCTTCGCTTCAGTGCCCCAGGGAAAGGGATGCTGCACCCGCCTATTGGGGGGAGCCTGCGAACTCGTCGAGCGGAATCGTGACCCGCCCGCCGAGGGTATAGACAAAGGCATCGTCGCTGGAGATGACGGTGCCCTGCTGGAAGCCCACCAGATCGAAGGGCGGGCCACCGGCGAGATCGTAATCGTTGTAGAGCATCTTCGGCACCCAGGAATACCACTCGCCCTCGGCGAAGATGCCGAGCGCCGCCCAGCCGAAATCCTTCTTGAGCTCGATCTTGAGCGCCCCCACGAACGCCGTGTCGTCGGCATCGAGGGCCAGAGACTGGCTCACGAACACCGTGCCATTCGGGTTCTGGCCCTGATAGGAGCCACGATAGGCGACGTCCACATAGTAGTAGCCGATATCGCCGTCCACTAGGAGCGCAAACCCGTTGCCGAGATCCCAGGTGCCGACCGCGCCGACGAATCCGCCGAGATAGGTGGCATCCAGACTTTCCGAATAATCCACCGGATCGGCCACCAGCCCCACATCCACGGTCCGCAGGCGGACCTCCTGGTCGAGGCCCCTGGCCCCCAGGCCGAGCTTCCACTGCCAGGGACTGCGCACCAGGATGGGCGTGTCCTTGAGGCTGCCGCCCACATAGGCGCCGCGTGAGACGCGCGCCTCGAGCGCGGCGCCCCAATGGGTGAGCTCACGCGTGGTCGTCGTGCGCAGGCGGCTGAAAAAACCGCCGGTGGTGAAATATTGATCCGGCGTGTCGATGATGGGAACGATCACGCAATCGGTCGTGACCCCGACGAAGTCGCATTGCGATGTCCGGGTCGATTCGAAGCGGGCATAGAAAGCATCGAAGGCCAGCGACACCATGGCGCCATTGTGGAGCGGCTTGTGCCATATGCCGTCCACCTCCATATCAACCCGCAGCCCGTCGAAATCGCCGTCGTGATCCGTGATCTTGTCGAGCACGTTCTCCACCGACCAGTCGGTGATGCTGGTCATGACGATGTCGGGAAGATCGATCCAGCTCCAGCCGAGGCCGACCTTGACCGATTGGCCGCCCGGAAGGGCCATCGCGCCCCAGCTCGAGCCGCCGGCGTCCTGGGCCGACGCTGCCGGTGCCGCCAGCCCGAGGGCGAGAACGGCGACGGCCACAGTGCGCGTGAGTGTGTGAGAACGCATGTTTTCTGACCCCTGTCGAAGTACTGCGCCTTCGGCGCAAGAGCGCTCGGCCGCGTGGCGAGCGAGACGCACGAGACCTTAGAAACGCCGAACCGGGGACGAGAAACGAGGTCGCGATGCGCAGCGAATGCGGGGCTCGCACATGCTGGGCGCGAGATCGCCTAGGGCGCTGCCTCTTGACAATGGGCTTTATCTGATTCGCATGGCCCGGGTCATGAGCCGCCCCCGGGCGGTGTGATGGAGGAGCGCTTTGGCTCACCCATGTTGCCGAGATGCAACAGGTGTGGGGTTATTTGCCGTTTTCCGGAGGCAATGCGGACCAGAACCGCACCGGCTCGCCACGGGCAGGCCCCTGGATCTCGCCCTCCCACATGGCGACGTGGCCGCGAAGGAGAGTGCCGACCGGCCAGCCGGTGACCGTTCGACCCGCAAAGGGTGTCCAACCGGCACGGCTCGCGATCCAGCCATCCTCGATGGTCCGCCGCGCGCCCAGATCCACCACGGCGAGATCCGCGTCCCAGCCGACCGCGAGCCGCCCCTTGCGCGCGATGCCGAACAGGCGCTGCGGTCCGTGGCTCGTCAGGTCCACCAGCCGCTCCAGGGAGAGCCGTCCCGCATGCACATGGTCGAGCATGACGGGAAGCAGGGTCTGCACGCCGGGCATGCCGGAAGGCGAGGCAGGATAGGCGGCGGCCTTCTCCTCGAGGGTATGGGGCGCATGGTCCGAGCCGAGCACGTCGACGACGCCGCCGGCAAGCGCCTGCCAGAGCGCCTCGCGGTGCCGGGCATCGCGGATCGGCGGGTTCATCTGCGCGCGGGTGCCGAGTTCGGCATAGGCCTCGGGCGCGGCGAGAGTGAGGTGCTGCGGCGTCACCTCGACGCTCGCCACGTCCTTGTGCTCTGCGAGAAAGGCCATCTCCTCGGCGGTGGAGACGTGCAGCACATGCACCGGCCGGCCGGACGCCCGCGCAGCGGCCACGAGACGGCGGGTGGCGATCAGCGCCGCCTCGGCATCGCGCCAGACCGGGTGGCTCGCGGGATTGCCGGGCTCGCGCAGCCGCGCGCGCGCCTTGAGCCGCGCCTCGTCCTCGGCATGGAAGGAGGCCCGGCGCGAGATGGCCGACAGGATGCGGCGAAGGGCGGCCTCGTCGTCGACCAGAAGGTCGCCCGTCGATGAGCCCATGAAGACCTTCACCCCGGCCGCCCCCTCCGCGCGCTCCAGGGCGGGCAGAGCCTCGACGTTCTCGCGGGTGGCGCCGACGAAAAACGCGAAATCGCAATGCATGCGGCGGCGGGCGCGCGCCACCTTGTCGGCAAGCGCTGCCGCGTCCGTCGTGGCGGGCCGCGTATTGGGCATCTCGAACACCGCCGTCACACCGCCCATCACGGCGGCGCGGCTGCCGGTCTCGAGGTCTTCCTTGTGGGTCGCGCCGGGCTCGCGGAAATGAACCTGGGTGTCGATGAGACCGGGCAGGACGTGGAGCCCGCGCACGTCGAGCACCTGCGCCGCACGCGCGCGGTCGAGATCGCCAATGGCGACGATGCGCCCGGCGGCAATGCCGATATCGGCCAGGCCGATGCCGTCGTGATTGACGACGGTGCCGCCCGCGAGGAGGAGATCGAATGTCCGGCTGGTCGCCATGGTTGATGTCCCGCTGGCCGCACCCTGCTCTTGCGGCCCGCCGTCGCCTTACGTAAATCTGGCACCATATGCAAGGGACGCGATGCACGGGGCGCGGCGGCCGCCAGTCCGGCGGGCGTCCCGCGCCACGACATTGCAAACCGCGGAAGAGACCGCGCAATCGGTCAGGAAGGGGCGAGCATGAGCACGAGCGCTGCCAAGGCCGCGCGGCTCGAAGGGCGCGGCATCATCGCCCTCGGCGGCGAGGATGCGGAGGGCTTTCTGCAAGGATTGCTGACCAACGACGTTCAGGGCCTCGCCAGGGGCGAGGCGCGTTTCGCGGGCCTGTTGACGCCCCAGGGCAAGATCCTGTTCGACTTCTTCCTCGTGCGCCGCGAGGACGATTGGCTGATCGACGCGCCGCTGGAGCTTGTCCCCGACCTCGTGAAGAGGCTCACCTTCTATCGCCTGCGGGCCAAGGTGGAGATCGCGGACGAGAGCACCGCCTTCGCGGTGGTCGGCCTCTGGAGCGGGGAAAGCGGGAATGGGGCGTGCGACGGCGTTCCCGAGGGCGCATGGGCCGCCGCCTTTCGCGACCCGCGCGCGGCCGGCATGGGCTGGCGCATCATCGCCCCGCGCGCCGCCTGGCCGGACGCCTTTCGCGATGCCGGGCTCTCCATCGCCGAGGCGCGCGATTGGCAGGCGCATCGCATCGCCCTGGCCGTGCCCGAGGGCGGCACGGACTACGCCTATGGCGAGGCCTTCCCGCACGAGGCGTGCTTCGATCAGCTCCATGGGGTGGACTTCGCCAAGGGATGCTATGTCGGCCAGGAGGTGGTCTCGCGCATGCAGCATCGCGGCACGGCGCGCCGGCGCATCGTCGCCGTCAGGGCGCTGGAGGGCGCGCTGCCCGAGACCGGCACCGACATCACGGCGGACGGGCAGGCCATCGGCCGGCTCGGCTCGGTGAACGGCCCCATCGGCATCGCCATGGTCCGGCTGGACCGGCTTGCGCGCGCCCTCGAGGCAGGCGAGGTCCCGCGCGCCGGGAAGACACCCCTTCTCATCCGCCGGCCGGACTGGGCCACTTTCGATGTGCCGGCCATGGAGGGGGCGGGCGAGACGGCGGCGGGGCAGCCATGACGGACCGGCACGGCGATGATGGGGCCTGCCCCTGGCCCGGCTCCGACCCGCTCTATCGCGCCTATCACGACGGCGAGTGGGGCGTGCCGGAGTGGGACGACCGGGCGCTGTTCGAGAAGCTGATCCTCGATGGCTTCCAGGCCGGGCTGTCCTGGATCACCATCCTGCGCAAGCGCGAGCGCTTCTCCGCCGCCTTCGACGGCTTCGATCCCGAGGCGATTGCGCGCTACGGCCCGCGCGACGTCGAACGCCTGATGGCGGATGCGGGCATTGTGCGCAACCGGGCCAAGATCGAGGCGACCATCGGCAATGCGCGGGCCTGGCTCGCCATCATGGAGGCGGGGCAGGGCAGCTTCTCCGCCTTTCTGTGGGACTTCGTCGACGGCCGGCCCGTTCAGAACCGCTTTGCCCGCATGGCCGACGTGCCGGCCGAGACCGAGGTGAGCCGGGCCATGGCGAAGGCGCTCAAGGCGCGCGGTTTCCGCTTCTGCGGCCCGACCATCGTCTATGCCTTCATGCAGGCCGTCGGCATGGTGAACGATCATCTCATCGGCTGTCCGCGCCACGGGGCCTGCGCCGCGCTTGCCGGAGACGCCAGGGCTGGGGCCGACCTCGAGCACAGTGCGAGGTCCGGCTGATGAGCGAGCAAGAGGCGAGGAGGGGCGAAGCCCCGACGGGGAATAACCAAAAGGCGAGGAGGGGCGAAGCCCCGACAGGGAACGAACAAGACCGGGGAGCGGCACGGGCCTGGCAACGCATGCTGTCGGGCCGGCGGCTCGATCTCATCGACCCGGTCCCGGGGGACATCGAGATCGCCGACATCGCCCATGGCCTCGCCCGGGTGGCGCGCTGGAACGGCCAGACCCTGGGTGCGCACATCCTATCGGTGGCGCAGCACAGCCTGACCGTCGAGGAAATCGCCTGCGTGCTCGGCCCCGACTGGCCGGCGCCGTGGCGGCTCGCCGCGCTTCTGCACGATGCGCCGGAGTATGTGGTGGGAGACCTGATCAGCCCCTTCAAGGCGGTCATCGGGGAGGACTACAGAGTGACGGAGAAGCGGCTTCTCGAGGCGGTCCACATCCGTTTCGGCCTGCCGCGCCGGCTTCCCCAGGCGGTGACGGCGCGAATCAAGCAGGCGGACCGCATCGCGGCCTATTTCGAGGCGGTAGGGCTCGCCGGTTTCGACGAGGCGGAGGCCCGGGACTTCTTCGGAGAGCCCGAGGAGGTGGACGGGCCGCTCAGGGCCCGCCTCGAGGCGCTCGAGCCCTGGCCCGCGGATAAGGCGCAAGCGGCCTTTCTGGCTCGCTTCGAGCAGCTTGCAGCCGCCGTTCCATAGGCCGTCCACATGCCCCCAATGCGGGAGAGCGGCGGTTTCTCACACGTGATCGGGCGCGAATTGACAGAGCACTGGCCACTGGTCTAGGGTCGCCGCACGAGCTGGTGGCGCTGGCTGGGCGATGGCAGTCATTCGCAGTGCAGCGTAAGCCTCCACCCAACGGTTCTGAAATGATGCCGCAATAATCGAACCGAACTGGCCGCAAATGGTCAGTGTCATTTCTTGCGGAATGTTCGGGAAGGGTGATGGCGATACAGATCACGGGCAAGAATATCGATGTGGGGGGCGCGTTCCAGTCCTATGTTTCGGAGCGCATCGATCAGGTTATCGGCAAGTATGTGGACGGTGAGATAGCGGGGCATGTGCGGGTGCAGAAGGAGCGCAATTTCTTCCGCACCGATTGCTCCATAACGCTGCGCTCGGGCCTCATTTTGCAGAGCCATGGTGAATCGACCGATGCCTATGCAAGCGCCGATGCCGCCATCGAGAAGCTGGAGAAGCGCCTCAGGCGTTACAGGCGCAGGCTCAAGAACCATCACGCGCATCACACTTCACAATCGGTGCGGGAAGAGGGCGCCCTCACGGCGGCCGACTATGTCGTCGAGGCCAGCGACGCCGACGAGGCCGGAGCTGCGGATGGCGCCCCGGTCATCATTGCGGAGACCCAGCGGGCGATACGCGAGCTCCCCGTCAGCGATGCGGTCATGGAGATGGATCTCGCCGACCAGCCATTCCTGGTGTTTCGGAACGCCGGGCATGGTGAGATCAACATCGTCTACCGCCGCGAGGACGGGAATATTGGCTGGATCGATCCGGCGGTGACACGCGCCGGACGGGACGAGGACTGAGACGACAGGCGGCCTCCGGTGCCCCCCGACCGGCGCGCAGCGTGTAATCGGTGTGCCGTTCAATCCGGCGCGCAGCTTGCATGAGCCCGGCCGTTGCCTGGTTGGAAAGCCTGTCCGAGAGAGCATGTGACCCATGGACCTTGGTGACCTCATCACGCCGGACGGAATCATCCCTTCGCTCAAGGCGAAGAGCAAGAAGCAGGCCCTGCAGGAGCTCTCGATCCGTGCCGGCGAGTTGACCGGCCTCGAGAGCACGGCGATTTTCGAGACTCTCCTGCAGCGCGAGCGCCTGGGCTCCACGGGCGTCGGCCACGGCATCGCCATTCCGCATGGCAAGCTCGCCGATCTCGACCGGATCTTCAGCCTGTTCGCGCGGCTGGAGCAGCCCATCGACTTCGATGCCATCGACGATGCGCCGGTGGACCTCGTCTTCCTGCTGCTGGCCCCGGAAGGGGCGGGAGCGGACCATCTCAAGGCCCTGGCCCGCATCTCACGCCTCATGCGCGAGCCGGCGGCGATCGAGAAGCTGCGGGCCTCGCGCGACCGGGCTGCGCTCTATGCGGTGCTTACGGAGCCGCTCGCCTCGCACGCCGCCTGAGGGCGACCATCTCGCCAGCACCGCTCGCTCTCCGCGCTCGAGCGCCGCGCACGACAAGGGCAGACAGGCCCGCGCCCGCGACGATGCGCGCGCCGCGCCAGGGCATTGCACCGCGTGTGCGCCGACGCTATAAACGCGGCTTCGAGCATTCTCTCATCTCGGACACTTCATGAACCCAAGCACCGGTTGCGTCCGCACCCCTGGAGGGGACGCACCGGATCGGGGA
>JALUTE010000277.1 GCA_027058255.1 Methyloligella sp.
AGCTCGGGCAGCGCCTCAAGGGCGGCCTCGGCGCCGCCGAAATGGTTGACGAGCTCGCGGAACGTCACGGGGCCCACATTCTCGCTGCGCAAGAGGCGCAGCCAGGCGAGCCTCTGGCTCTCTGAGAGGGACCGCGATCGCGGGGCGGGGCCGGTGAGGGGCAGTTCGCGCTGCATGGCTCGGGCTCCGGGACTCAGCCCTTCTGGCCGATCTTCGACTCCTCGCCGCGCAGGAGGCGGCGGATGTTCTCATGATGGCGGATGTAGAGCAGCACCGTCATGGCGGTCATGAGAAGGGTGAGGGCGAAGGGCTGGCCGGTGAGCGCGAGGGCGAGCGGGGCGACGGCCGCTGCGACGAGGGCGGCGAGGGAGGAGTAGCGCGCGAGCATGGCGGTGGCGAGCCAGACGGCGCAGAAGAGCAGCGCCACGGGCCAGGCGAGAGCGAGCAGAACGCCGATATAGGTGGCCACCCCCTTGCCGCCGCGAAAGCCGAGCCAGACCGGAAAGAGATGGCCGAGAAAGGCGCCCGCGCCCGCGATGAGCGGTGCCAGGGGGGCGCTCCAGAGCGCGCCGGAGACGAGCACCGGCACGGCGCCCTTGAGAATGTCCGCCGCCAGCACGGCCGCCGCCAGCCCCTTGCGCCCCGTGCGCAGAACGTTCGTGGCGCCGATATTGCCGGAGCCGATGCGGCGCACATCGCCCAGCCCCGCCCAACGGGTCAGCAGCAGGCCGAAGGGAATGGCGCCGAAGGCATAGCCGAGAAGGAGGGCAAGGAGATGGGCAAGAGTGAAGGCAGGCATTGCGCGGGACTTTCCGGGCTCGATCACGGTGGCAGACGCGCCGCGCGGCGCGTCCTCATGAGGCGGCCTCGCGCACGCCATCGGCGCCGGCCGCACCGCCAGCGTATTCCCACACGCAGCGTCCGGCAACAAATGTTCTGAGAACCCGGCCCTTCAGCGTCGCCTCGTCGAAGGGGGTGTTCTTGGATCGCGAGCGCAGCCGGTCGCGGTCGAGCACCCAGGGCGTCTCCAGATCGACCACGATGAGATCGGCCGGCGCGCCCTGCTGCAGCCGCCCCACGGGCAGGCCCAGAATCTCCGCCGGCCGGGTGGAGAGTGCCCGCAGCAGCACCATGAGCGGCACCTCCCCGCGGTCGTGCAGGCCGAGCGCCGCAGGGAGCAGGGTCTCGAGGCCAATGGCCCCGTCGGCCGCCTCCTCGAAGGGGCGACGCTTGACATCGGTGTCCTGGGGATCGTGGCCGGAGACGATGACGTCGATGTCGCCCTCGCGCAGCCCTTCCACCATGGCGCGCCGGTCCGCCTCCGAGCGCAGCGGCGGGCGCAGCTTCAGGAAGGTGCGATAGGGGCCGATGTCGGTCTCGTTCAGGGTCAGATGGTTGATGGTGATGCCGCAGGTCAGTGCAATGCCGCGCCGGCGCGCCGCGCGCAGAACGGCGAGGCTTTCGGCGCAGGAGATGACGGCCGCGTGATAGCGCCCGCCGGTGAGGGCGACGAGCCGGAGGTCGCGCTCGAGGATGATGGTCTCGGCGGCGGCCGGAATGCCCGGGAGGCCGAGGCGGGCCGAGACCGGCCCCTCGTTCATCACCCCGTCCGCGGCGAGGTCGCGATCCTCGCAATGGTGGACGATGAGGGCATCGAAGTCCTTGGCATAGGCGAGGGTGCGGCGCATGACGCCCGCATTCGCGACCGAGAGCTTGCCATTGCTGAAGGCGATGGCGCCCGCCGCCTTGAGCAGGCCGATCTCGGTCATCTCCTCGCCTCGCAGCCCCTTGGTCATGGCGGCCATGGGGTGGACATGGACGATGGCGGTGTCGCGCGCGCGGCGCTGGACGAAATCCACAAGCGCCACGTCGTCGATCACGGGCTCGGTGTTGGGCATGCAGACCATGGTGGTGACGCCCCCGGCGGCGGCGGCGCGGCTGGCGGTGGCGAGGGTCTCGCGGTGCTCGAAGCCGGGCTCGCCGGTGAAGACGAGCATGTCCACGAGGCCGGGGCAGAGCATGTGGCCGTCGCAATCCACCACCTCGGCGCCGTCCGGGGCGTTGCGCCTCAGATGCGGCCCGAGATCGGCGATGCGCCCCTCCTCGATCAGAAGGCCGCCGCTCTCGTCCCGGCCCGAGGCGGGGTCCACGAGGCGGGCATTGATGAGCACGACGGGGCGGGAGGGGCTTTGCTCCTGCTCCATCGGGGCGCTCGACGTCGAACCGCTTGGCGTGCCCGTCATGCTGTCGGCCCTATTCTCCCATCGGTTCATCGATCACTGGTTGGGCAGATGGCGCGCAAGGGCCTCGAGCACCGCCATGCGCACGGCCACGCCCATCTCCACCTGCTCGCGAATGACGCTGCGCTGGCCATCGGCGACAGACGAGGCGATCTCGACGCCCCGGTTCATGGGGCCGGGATGCATGATGAGCGCGTCCGGCTTGGCCCGCGCGAGCTTTTCCTGGTCGAGGCCGAAGAAGTGGAAATATTCGCGTGTCGAGGGGATGAAGGCCCCGGACATGCGCTCGGCCTGGAGGCGCAGCATCATGACGATGTCGGCGTCCTCGAGCCCCTCGGCCATGCTGGTGAAGACCTCCGCGCCGAATTGCTCGGGAACGGGCGGCAGCAGGGTGGACGGCGCGACGATGCGCACCCGCGCCCCCAGGGTGGTCAGCAGCGTGATATTGGAGCGAGCCACGCGCGAGTGACGCACGTCGCCGCATATGGCGATGGTGAGGCCCGATATGCGGCCCTTGTTGCGGCGGATGGTGAGGGCGTCGAGCAGGGCCTGGGTCGGGTGCTGGTGGGCGCCGTCACCGGCATTGATGACCGAGCAGTCCACCTTCTGGGCCAGAAGCTCCACGGCGCCCGCCGCATGGTGGCGCACCACCAGAATGTCCGGGCGCATGGCGTTGAGGGTCATGGCCGTGTCGATCAGCGTCTCGCCCTTGGTGACGGAGGACGTCTTGATCGACATGTTCATGACGTCGGCGCCGAGGCGCTTGCCGGCAAGCTCGAAGGAGCTTTGCGTGCGGGTGGAGGGCTCGAAGAAGAGGTTGATCTGGGTGCGCCCGCGCAGGGTGTCGCGCTTCTTGGCGATCTGGCGGTTGAGGGCGGCGGCCTTGTCGGCGAGATCGAGAAGACCGGCGATCTCCGCCGGGGTCAGACCCTCGACGGTGAGCAGATGGCGGTGCGAGAAGTGATATCCGCCATTCGCGCCTGTGGTGCCCGTCTCCATCGAAGTGGGACCTATAGGCCGAGTCCCGCCGGCCGGCAAGCCGGAATCGCATCGCGTGTCACTGACACACGATCTGTCCGGGTTCGGTAGCACACGAGTTGTCCGGTAGTCCGTCCCCTGAGCAATGCGGGGGCAGGAGATGAGCCGGACACGATGGCTACAGGACAGAAGGATGCAGAAGTTCAGGGACGTTTTGAGCCGCTGGGAGGCGCGGGAGCTGTCGGCGATGGATGCAGCGGAGCTGCTCGGGTGCTCCGAGCGCCACTTCCGGCGCCTGCGCCCGCTCGCAAGTACGTGCGGCGCGAACTGTGGCGGAGCGAGGCCCGCCGGATGCCGATGGTCGACGCCCTGGCGCTGATCTTCACCTACTACGCCAATGAAGGCCTCCAGCCGCAAGGACAGGGAGGCAGGAATTGGGGAGGAAGACCCTGCCGACCATGGTGTCGACACGAGCGCAAAGGGCGAGAGGCGCTTCGCGCGCCTCTTTTGTAATCCACTGGTTTTATTGGGGAATTTTGGTTGCGGGGGCGGGATTTGAACCCGCGACCTTCAGGTTATGAGCCTGACGAGCTACCGGACTGCTCCACCCCGCGCCAAAATGAGCGGACCGCGCTCCTTCTCCGGCCGATCGAATAGGCAAGGGCCGGTGGGCGCGGTCGCGTCGTTCTCGTTCCTATATAGGATTTGTCAACAGAATGTAAATGCCTGATCGGCGCGACCTTTATGCCTGGCGGCGGATCGCCTCCGGCCGGGGGGGCCGGGGG
>JALUTE010000278.1 GCA_027058255.1 Methyloligella sp.
GGTTATACGCCGCGAACCACGGGCAATGCGGCCACGCTCTGGCGCTGGGTCGGGGCGGGGGAGGGCGACCTGGTCATCACGGATGTGGTGCTGCCGGATGAGAACGCCTTCGATCTCATTCCCCGCATCAAGCGGGTGCGGCCCGATCTGCCCATCGTGGTGATGAGCGCCCAGAACACGCTCATGACCGCCATCAATGCGGCGGAGCGGGGGGCCTATGAGTATCTGCCCAAGCCATTCGACCTGAACGAGCTGATCGCCGTGGTGGGCCGCGCGCTGGCCGAGCCCCGGCAGACGACACCGGCCCAGGAGGAGACCGAGGAGAGCGAGGCCCTGCCTCTCATCGGCCGCTCGCCGGCCATGCAGGAGATCTACCGCGTGCTCGCGCGCCTCACCCAGACGGACCTCACGGTCATGATCACGGGGGAGTCCGGCACCGGCAAGGAGCTGGTCGCCCGGGCCCTGCACGAGTTCGGCAAGCGCAAGGATGGCGCCTTCATCGCCGTCAACATGGCCGCCATTCCGCGCGAGCTGATCGAGTCGGAGCTTTTCGGCCACGAGAAGGGCGCCTTCACGGGGGCGGCGAGCCGCTCCATCGGCCGTTTCGAGCAGGCGGAAGGCGGAACCCTTTTCCTCGACGAGATCGGCGACATGCCCATGGAGGCGCAGACACGGCTGCTCCGCGTTCTCCAGGAGGGCGAGTATACCACCGTCGGCGGGCGCACCCCCATCCGCACCGATGTGCGCATCATCGCCGCGACCAATCGCGATCTGAGGCACCGGATCGACCAGGGGCTGTTCCGCGAGGACCTGTTCTACCGCCTCAACGTGGTGCCGCTGCGCCTTCCGCCGCTCAGGGAGCGCCGCGGCGACATTCCCGATCTCGTGCGCCATTTCCTGCGCCAGGCGGCGCGCGAGGGGCTGCCCGCGAAGAAGGTCGATCAGGACGCCCTCAAGGTGATGATGGCCTATGACTGGCCCGGCAATGTGCGCGAGCTCGAGAATCTCGTGCGTCGGCTTGCCGTGCTCTACACCCAGGACGCCATCACCGCCGATCTCGTCGAGGCCGAGCTTGCCTCCACAGGGCTTGCGCCGGTCGAGGGGCAGGGGGCGAGCGAGACCAGCCTTGCCGATGCGGTCGAGCGCCACCTTTCGGCCTATTTTGCCGAGTTCGGTGGCGACCTGCCGCCGCCGGGGCTTTATGGGCGGGTCTTGCGGGAGGTCGAGGCGCCGCTGATCACCGCGGCGCTCGCCGCCACCAATGGCAACCAGCTTCGCGCCGCGGAGCTGCTCGGGCTCAACCGCAACACGCTGCGCAAGAAGATCCGGGAGCTCGACATCACGGTGGTGAAAACCCAGGGTTGAGGGGGCGGCGATCCGACGCGCGCGGGCTTGGCATGCCCAGAACCACCCCGGGCGCCGCGCCGAGCGCCAGCGTGACGGCTTGACGAGGGCTGTCCCCGGCATTATGCGAGAGCCAGCTTTGGATTGTCTCTGAAATGCAACAAGCGTGCTTGCCAAGACGCAAGGCCGCGTGGCCACGGTCCCGCAGCGCGCATCGCCCCCGCAGTCGGCCGGCGCGCCGTGCGATCCGCTGACGTTCGGTGGCCACAGGTGTTGTTTCAGAGCGACGGCCTGAAGAGAGTCCCATGGTCCGAGCGAGAATGACGGTGCAGTCGAGGCGGCATCTGGCGCCCGTTGCACGCTGTCAGAGCGGCGCGAAGCGTTGCGCGGCTGCAGGCCAGGGGCGGGAGGGCCTGCAATGGCCGAGGTGAGCGTGCGCTCCGGGAGGGCGCCAGCGACGGGCCGCGGTCCGCTGGCGGCCGGCGGCGGTCCGGCCTTCCTGATCGGTCTCGGTGTCGTGGTTCTCGCCCTGCTCTCGGGCTTTGCGACCTATCTCATCCTCACGGGGCTGACGGCCATTCGCCCGACAAGCGACGTGGTCGTGACGGTTCTGCTGATCAATGCGGCGCTGGTGGTGGCCATGCTCGCCGTGATCGGCTGGCAGGTGGTCAATCTCTGGCGTGCGCGCCGGCGCCAGGCGGCGGGCTCGCGGCTGCATGTGCGCATCGTGGCCCTCTTCGCCGTCATCGCCGCCATGCCGGCCATCATTCTTGCCGGTTTTGCGAGCATCTCCCTCGATCGGGGTCTCGATCACTGGTTCTCCACCCGCACCAAGTCCATCATTCAGAACTCGCTCGGTGTGGCCGAGGCCTATGTGCAGGAGCATGGCCGGGTCATCCGTTCCGAGATCGTGGCCATGGCGCGGGATCTGGACGACGTCGCCAAGAGCATCGCCGATGAGAAGACGCGGCGCGCGCGGCTCGCCCAACTGCTCATCGCCCAGGCGGCCCTGCGCGAGTTGCCGCTGGCCTATCTGATCGACGAGAGCGGCACGGTGATTGCCGAGGCCGCCAATCCGCACAAGCTCGCCTATCTGCGCCCGCCCCCGGGCGCGCTTGCCGATGCCCGCCAGGGCCACGCCGTCGTCATCGCGCCCGGCCGCAGCAATCGCGTCGGGGCCATCAAGAAGCTCAAGAACGTTCCGGGCGTCTATCTCTACGTCACCCGCCTGGTGGACCCGAAGGTGATCCGCCATTTGCGGCGCACGCGGGCAGGCGTTGCGGAATATGCGGCGCTGGAGCAGCATCGCACGGGCCTGCAGATCGCCTTCGGCCTGATGTATCTGGTGATTGCGCTCACCCTTCTGCTGGCGGCGATCTGGCTGGGCCTGTGGTTCGCCAACCGGCTGGTCGCGCCCATCCGCCGGCTGATCGGTGCCGCCGAGGAGGTCTCGCGCGGCAATCTCGAGGTGCGGATTCCCGAGGCTCCCGGCGAGCGGGACCTCGGCCAGCTCTCCACCACCTTCAATCACATGACCGCCGAGCTGCACAATCAGCGCGAGGAGCTGCTGAGCGCCAATAGCGAGCTGGAGGAGCGGCGCCGCTTCATCGAGACCGTGCTCTCGGGCGTGAGCTCGGGGGTCATCGGTGTCGACAGCGCAGGGCGCGTGACGCTGGTCAACCCGTCGGCGCAGGAGCTGCTCGGCCTCGACCAGGAGGCCATGATCGGCAAGCGCCTGATGGATATCGTGCCCGAGTTCGGCAAGCTGCTCGAGGCGGCTTTCGAGCCCTCGCACAAGGGGCGCATTCAGGACCAGGTCCATTTTCTCGTGGCCGGGAGCGAGCGCAATTTCGCCGTTCAGGTGACCCGCGAGCATGCGGGCGATGCGGACTATGGCGCGGTCGTCACCTTCGACGACATCACCGAGCTGGTGACGGCGCAACGCACCTCGGCCTGGGCGGACGTGGCGCGCCGCATCGCCCACGAGATCAAGAACCCGCTGACGCCCATCCAGCTCTCCGCCGAGCGCATCCGGCGCAAATATGGCGGGACCATCACCGAGGATCGCGACATCTTCGAGCGGCTCACCGAGACCATCATCCGCCAAGTGGGCGACATCAAGAGCATGGTCGACGAGTTCTCCTCCTTCGCGCGCATGCCCAAGGCGCATATGGAGCCGCTGGACATTCGCGAGGTGGTGCGCGAGGCCGCCTTCCTGTTTCAGGTCGGGCATGGCGAGATCGCCTTCGACGTGACCGTGCCCGACGAGCCGGTGACGGTGCTGTTCGACCGGCGGCTGATCTCGCAGGCGCTCACCAATCTGATCAAGAATGCGAGCGAGGCGATCGCCGCGGTGGCCGATTCAAAGGACGCCCCGCCCGGCTACAAGGGGCGCATTGCCGTGCGGCTTTCCCGGCACGCGCGCCAGGTGGTGATCGAGGTCGTCGACAATGGCTGCGGCCTGCCCAGGGAGAACCGCCGCCGGCTGGTCGAGCCCTACATGACAACGCGGGAGAAGGGCACCGGTCTCGGCCTTGCCATCGTGCACAAGATCACCGAGCAGCATGGCGGGTGCCTCGAGCTGGAAGACGCGCCGGCGGAAAACGGCGCAGGTGGCGGGGCGCTCGTCCGCTTGACCTTGCCGTTGCGGGAGGGGGCAGGAGAGACGAGACACCCATCGCCGCCCGAGGGCCCTGCCAGCGGCGGCGGGGGCGCATGAATGTGAAAGGCGCGGGCGTGCCTCGCGAGGGCGCATTGCGCGTGGCGTGGATCAATCGAGCAGGGAGTGACCCATGGCGTCTGACATCCTGATCGTCGACGACGAGGCCGACATCCGCGAGCTTGTCTCCGGGATTCTCGAGGACGAGGGCCATACCACGCGGCTTGCGCGTGACAGCGACGAGGCGATCGCGCAGATCGAGGAGCGCAGGCCGCATCTGGTCATTCTCGACATCTGGCTGCAGGGAAGCCGGCTCGACGGGCTGGAGGTGCTCTCCCTCATCAAGAAGCAGCACCCGGACCTGCCGGTGGTCATCATCTCCGGCCATGGCAATATCGAGACGGCGGTGACGGCGATCAAGCGAGGCGCCTACGACTATATCGAGAAGCCCTTCAAGGCGGATCGGCTCGTTCTGGTGGCGATGCGGGCGCTGGAGACGTCCCAGCTCAAGCGCGAGGTGCGCGAGCTGAAGGAGCGCTCCATCCAGAGCGCCGAGATGATCGGCAAGTCCTCTGTCATGAACCAGTTGCGCCAGGCCATCGAGAAAGTGGCGCCGACCAACAGCCGCGTGATGATCCGGGGTCCCTCGGGTTGCGGCAAGGAGCTGGCGGCGCGGGTGCTCCACGCCCAGTCGGCCCGGGCCTCGGGGCCGTTCGTCGCCCTCAACGCCGCGGCCATGGCGCCGGACCGGGTCGAGATCGAGCTTTTCGGCACCGAGGATCGCATGGGCATGCCCCGCAAGGTGGGGGCCCTCGAGGAGGCCCATGGCGGCGTGCTCTATATCGACGAGGTGGCGGACATGCCGCTGGAGACCCAGGGCAAGATTCTGCGGGTCCTGGTCGAACAGCGCTTCCAGCGTGTCGGCGGCGGCCCGCGGGTGCATGTGGATGTGCGGATCATCTCCTCCACCAGCCGCGATCTGGAGCGCGAGATGGCCAATGGCAATTTCCGCGAGGATCTCTATCACCGGCTCAACGTCGTGCCCCTGCGCGTGCCCGGGCTCGCCGAGCGGCGCGAGGACATTCCGGACCTCGTGAACTATTTCATCGACCAGATCGCCCAGTCCTCGGGCCTGCCCCCGCGCAAGGTGGGCGATGATGCCATCGCGGTGCTGCAGGCCCATGACTGGCCGGGCAATGTGCGCCAGTTGCGCAACAATGTGGAACGGCTGATGATCCTCTCGGGCGGCGATCCGGACACGGTGATCGCCGCCGACATGCTGCCCGACGAGATCGGCTCGTCGGTGCCCTTCCCGACCAATGGCGGCAGCGAGCATCTGATGTCGCTCACCCTGCGCGATGCGCGCGAGATCTTCGAGCGGGAGTATCTGATAGCTCAGATTAACCGTTTCGGTGGCAATATCTCGCGCACGGCCGAGTTCGTGGGCATGGAGCGCTCGGCCCTGCATCGCAAGCTGCGGGCGCTGGGCGTCACCTCGTCGGACCGGGCGGGGGCAAGCGGCGAGCAGCGCTGAGCGCCCGTGCGTGCGCTCAGCGGGGCGCGCGGAACCCGGCGGCGCACGCGGCCTGCAACCGCGCGCCACAAGCGCCCGCACGCCATTGAAGGGGGCCCAAACCGATGAAGGTCATCATTTGCGGCGCCGGGCAGGTGGGCTACGGCATCGCCGAGCGCCTGGCCTCGGAAGGCAATGACGTCTCGATCATCGATCAGGCTCCGGCGCTGGTGCAGCGGGTCAATGACATGCTCGATGTGCGGGGCATTGTCGGGCATGGCTCGCACCCGGAGGTGCTGGAGGAGGCCGGCGCCAAGGATGCGGACATGATGATCGCCGTCACGCTCCATGACGAGGTCAACATGGTGGCGTGCCAGATCGCCCATTCCCTGTTCGACGTGCCGACCAAGATCGCCCGCGTGCGCGCCCAGAGCTATCTCGAGAACCGCTGGCGCGATCTCTACTCCAAGAACAACATGCCCATCGACGTCATCATCTCGCCCGAGCGGGAGGTGGCGGAGATGGTGCTGCGCCGTCTCGGCCTGCCGGGTGCCTTCGACACCATCAGCTTCGCGGACGGGCGCGTGACGGTGGTCGGCCTCACCTGCGAGGAAGACTGCCCCATCGTCGACACGCCCCTGAAGCAGCTCACCGAGCTCTTTCCGGACCTGCCGTCGGTGATCGTTGCCATCGTCCGGGACCGGCGGCTTTTCGTGCCCCATGGCGCCGACCAGCTCTATGCGGGCGACAGCGCCTATTTCGTGGCGCCGACGGAGCAGGTGGCGCGCACGCTCAAGATCTTCGGCCACGAGGAGGAGCAGGTCAAACGGGTGCTGATCGCGGGCGGGGGCAATATCGGCCTCTATGTGGCGCGGGAAATCGAGATTCGCCAGAGCCAGCTTCGCGTCAAGATCGTCGAAGCCGATCGCGATCGCGCGGTCGAGATCGCCGAGCAGCTCAACCGGACCGTGGTTCTGCATGGCAGCGCCCTGAGCGAGGAGATCCTGCGCGAGGCCGACGCCGAGCGCATGGACACCATGGTGGCGCTCACCAATGACGATCAGGTCAACATTCTCTCGAGCGTGTTCGCCAAGGAGATCGGCACGCGGCGCAGCCTGTGCCTCATCAACAATCCCGGCTATTCCAGCATCACGCGCTCTCTGGGCATCGACGCCGAGATCAATCCGCGCGCCATCACGGTCTCCAGCATCCTTCAGCATGTGCGCCGGGGGCGCATTCGCGGCGTGCATTCCGTCGCCAATGGCGCGGGGGAGGTGATCGAGGCCGAGGCGCTGGAGACGGCGCCGGTGGTCGGCCGGCCGATCAAGGATCTCGATCTGCCCGATGGCGTCCGCTTCGGGGCCATCGTGCGGGGCGACGATATCATCGTGCCCACCGGCGGCATCGAGATTCAGCCCAAGGACCGCGTGGTGATCTTCGCCACGCTCGAGCATGTGCGGGACGTCGAGCAGCTCTTCCGCGTCAGCCTCGAATATTTCTGACTCGAAAGTCGGCGATGCAACTCATCGGTGTGGCCCATGCGCTCGGTTGGCTCCTGCTGCTTCTGGCAGGGGCGATGCTGGTGCCGGCCGGCTTCGCCTTCAGTTTCGCCGAGACGGCGGAGCTTCGGGCCTTTCTCGCCAGCGCGGCTGCCCTGGGCTTTCTCGGGGGGGGCGTGGTGTTCGCCCTCGAAGGGAAGGTGCGGAAATTCGCCCGCCGCCAGGGCCTCGTTCTGGTGGTTCTCATCTGGATCGTCGTGCCGGCGGCGGCCACCATTCCGCTCACGCTGTCCTCACTCGAGGAGAGCGCCTCGAAGCTCTTCTTCGAGGCCGTCTCGGGCTTCACCACCACGGGCGCCACCATATTCGTCGATCTCTCACGCGTGCCGAGGGCTGTCATCGTCTGGCGGGCCAGCCTGCAATGGCTCGGCGGGCTGACCACCCTGGTGAGCCTGGCATTGCTGCTCGACCCGCTGCTGGGCGCACGCAGCATCGATCCACGCAAACGCTCGGTGAGGCGCGATCCGGGAAATGGAGGGCTGATGCGGGCCGCAACCGTGCGGGCTGTGGTCTCCTTCTATGCCGGGATGACGGTGCTCTGCGCCGGGGCGCTCAGCGCCAGCGGTCTGCCGAATTTCGATGCCTTCGCTCTGGCCCTCTCGACCGTCTCGACGGGGGGCTTCATGCCCCGCAACGGCACCATCGAGCTCTATGGCGCGCCCTTTGCCAGTGCGGTCCTGGCGCTGTTCATGTTCGCCGGGGCGGTGAGCCTGGTTTGGATCAAGGGTGTGGTGACATTCCGCCGAGCGCTGACGGGTGCCAGCCGCGAGCCCGCATGGATCGCGGCAGCCATGCTCCTGCTCGGGCTCGCTCTCACCGCCAGCATGCTGCCCGCGATGAACGAGACCGGGCCGGGGGCGCTCGCACAGTCCTTCGCCCTGTCTCTCGCAAGCGCGGCGTCGCTCATCTCGACCACGGGCTTTGCCATCAGCGAGCGCACGCTGGGCGATCTGCCCTACATGATCGCTCTTGGCATATGCATTGTCGGCGGCGGGCGCCTGTCCACGGCCGGGGGCCTCAAGTTCCACCGGGTGGGCACCATGCTGCGCCATGCGGCGGCCGAGCTGCACAGGCTGATCTATCCCCATGGCATTTCCCGCTGGTCCCACGAGCTGTTGCCGCCCGGCAAGGGGCCGGAGCGCGCCGCATGGGTGACGTTCAGCACCCTGATCCTTTCGATCGTCGCTCTCACGCTGGTGCTCTCGCTCTCCTCCATCGCCCTGCCGCACGCGCTTCTGGCGGCGGTGAGCGCCATCGGGAATATCGGCCCGGCCTATGGGCTCGTCTCGGTTCCGGTGGAGGGCGTGGCCCCGGACTATGGCGACATGACAGATGCGGCCCGGCTGGCGCTCGCGGCGGGCATGGTGCTCGGCCGCATGGAGGTTTTGGCGTTGCTTAGCCTCGTGAATATTGCATACTGGCGGGCGTGAGGCCGTCTCCTTTTCCCTTATCGAGACACGACTGCGGAGCGCCGGGTCATGAGCCGCTGGGTGTATGTCAATGGCCGCTATCTCCCCTATGGGCAGGCGGGCGTGCATGTGGAAGACCGCGGATTCCAGTTCGCCGATGCGGTCTACGAGGTCTGCGAGATTCGCGGCGGGCGGATCGTGGATGAGAGCCGCCATCTCGCCCGCCTCGAGCGCTCGCTCGGTGAGCTCGACATGCCCATGCCCATGAGCGCCAAGGCCCTCGGCCGTGTGATCCGCGAGACCATCCGGCGCAACCGGGTCCGCGACGGGCTGGTCTATCTCCAGGTGACACGCGGCGCGGCGCCGCGAGACTTTCTCTTCCCCGATCCGGAGCGCGTGCCTCAGACCGTGGTCTGCACCGCGCGCTCCGTGCCGCTGGCGAAGGTGGGGCTGGAGATGCGGCCCGGCATTCATGTGGTGACCATGCCGGATGAGCGCTGGGCGCGCCGGGACATCAAGACCGTGCAGCTTCTCGCAAGCTCGCTGGCGCGCCAGAGGGCGCGGGCCAAGGGCGCGGGCGAGGCCTGGCTGGTGGATGGAAGCGGCCATGTGACGGAGGGCGCGGCCAGCAATGCCTGGATCGTGTCGGAGGCGGGCGTTCTGGTGACCCGGCCGCCGTCACACGATATCTTGAAGGGCGTCACGCGCGCAGCGGTCTTCGATCTCGCCCGGCGCGAGGGGCTGGAGATCGAGGAGCGTGCCTTCACCGTGGAGGAGGCCAAACGTGCGGCCGAGGCGTTCATCACCAGCGCCAGCAATGCCGTGACGCCGGTGCTGCGGATTGATGATTCGCCGATCGGTGCGGGCGAGCCGGGCCCATTTACGGAGAAACTGGCCCGCGCACTCTACAGCGTCACGGAGCTGAGCATTTGAGCCGGGCTCTCAAGGCGCTGTAAACGTTGGAATTTACAAGGGAGGCCGAGGCGAGGCGGGCGAGGCCGCTCCAAAATCCACCGCAATGGCGTTCCCGGGCTGTACCTCCGCGGCCAGACGTGGCTAAAATGCCGCGTTCGGCCGTTCCGGCCGTCAGCCCTGAGAAAAATGGACAAACCATGGCTTCCGAACGAACACAGAGCCTGCAGGACACCTTCCTCAATCATGTGCGCAAGAACAAGACGTCGCTGACCATCTTTCTCGTCAATGGTGTCAAATTGCAGGGGATCGTGACCTGGTTCGACAATTTCTGCGTTCTCCTGCGCCGAGACGGTCACTCGCAGCTCGTATACAAACATGCGATCTCGACGATCATGCCGAACCAGCCGGTCCATTTGATGGAAACCGACCCGGCCGAGGCCGCCGCCGAGGCGGGCTAGCTTGGCGGGCACGAGGCGCAGGACGGCCCGGCCGGCCGCATTGCGAACAGGCGGTGCCGCTCGGCCGGCGCCGGATGGGAAAAGGCCCGGTGCGGGTGCCGGCACCGGGCGCGCCGTGGTGCTGGTGCCCGTGCTGAGGCCACGGGGGGCAGAGCGCGGCGGCGGCGGCCATGCGCCTTCCTCGCGCCTTGCAGAGGCGTGCGGGCTGGCCGAGGCCATCGGACTCGAGGTGGTCGAAGCGGGCATCGTCGCCGTGCCACGCCCCCGGCCGGCGACCCTGTTCGGCTCCGGCAAGCTCGAGGAGCTGGGCACGGCCATTCGCATCGGCGCGTGCGATCTTGCCATTGTCGACCATCCCCTGACGCCGGGCCAGCAACGCAATCTCGAGCGCATCTGGTCCTGCAAGGTGCTCGATCGCACCGGGCTCATCCTGGAGATCTTTGGTGCACGAGCGCGCACCCGCGAAGGGCGCCTGCAGGTGGAGCTTGCCCATCTCACATGGCAGAAAAGCCGTCTGGTGCGCTCCTGGACGCATCTCGAGCGCCAGCGCGGCGGTTTCGGCTTTCTCGGCGGGCCTGGCGAGACGCAAATCGAGGCGGACCGGCGCATGATCCAGGATCGCATCGACGCCATAAGGCGCGAGCTGGCGCGCGTCACACGCACCCGGGCGTTGCACAGGGCAGGGCGCGAGCGCGTGCCCTATCACACCATCGCGCTCGTGGGCTACACGAATGCGGGAAAATCGACCCTGTTCAATCGCTTGTCCGGCGCCCAGGTGGCGGCGAAGGATCAGCTCTTCGCCACTCTCGATCCGACCATGCGGGCGCTGGCGCTGGCGAGCGGACGCGATGCGATCCTCTCCGATACGGTCGGGTTCATCTCGGACCTGCCGACGGCGCTCATCGCCGCCTTCCGGGCAACCCTGGAGGAGGTGGTGGCGGCCGACCTCATCCTGCATGTGCGGGACATCTCGCATGAGGAGACAGAGGCGCAGCGCCAGAATGTGATCACGGTGCTGGCCGAGCTCGGGATCGACGCCGAGGCCGCCGACTCGCCGATCATCGAGGTCTGGAACAAGGCGGACCGGCTGACAGGTGAGGAGCGCGAGCGGGTGGAACGGGCGGCGGCGCGCAGTGCGCGCACCGTAGTGGTGGTCTCTGCCAAAACCGGAGAGGGGCTGGAGAGCCTGCGCGCCGCCATCGACGAGCGGCTCGCCAGCGGCGAGGAGGCGCTGGATCTCACGCTCTCGCCCGCGGATGGAGCGATTTTTGCCTGGCTGCATGCCCATGGCCGCGTGCTGGCGCATGAGACGGACGAGGCGGGCACCATTCGTTGCCGGGTGGCGATGGACGCCGCCGACAGGGAGAAGCTCATGCGCATGCTCGCCCGCAAAGGCAGGGGGGCGTCGCCCGGCCGGCCATAGAGAAGCCCAAGGGGTCAGCCATCGCCCTCGCGCTCGGCACGCTTGGCATCGTCCCAGAGGCGGTCCATCTCCTCAAGGCGGGCATCCTCGAGCGGGCGTCCCTCGGCCGCGAGGCGGGCCTCGATGCGCCGGAAGCGGCGGGCGAACTTGTCATTGGCATCGCGCAAGGCCGCTTCCGGGTCGATCTCCAAATGCCGGGCCAGATTGACCAGAACCAGGAGCACGTCGCCCATCTCCTCGCGCATGAGCGCCTTGTCGCCGGAGGCGAGCGCCTCGCGCAGCTCGCCGAGCTCCTCGTCGAGCTTGCCGAGCACGGCCTGGGCGTTCGGCCAGTCGAAGCCAGCGCGCGCCGCCTTGCTCTGGAGCTTGGCGGAGCGGGTGAGGGCGGGCAGGGCGAGGGGGACGCCATCGAGA
>JALUTE010000279.1 GCA_027058255.1 Methyloligella sp.
GGCGGTCCGAGCGCTCCACCAGCAGCACGTCATGGCCCGAGCGCGCGCCCTCCAGCGCCGCCGTCATGCCGGTGACGCCGCCGCCGACGACCATGATGGTGCGCGCCACATCGGGAATGGCGGCGGGCTCCGGCGCCTCGGTCTTCTTGGCCTGGGCGACGCCCATGCGGATCTGGTCCGCGGCGAGCATCTGGGTGTCCTCCTCGCCCGGCGGCTGCGACCAGGCCACCTGCTCGCGCAGATTGGCGCGGATGACGGGTGTGCCGTCGAAACGGAAACGGTCCGCCATGACCCGCGGTGAGCAGGCGGCGATGACCGCGCGGTTGACGGTGCCGGCCTCGATGTCGCCGGCGATGGCCTGAACGGCCTCGTCGGAGCACAGGCACTCATGGGTCACGCAATGGGCGACCTTGAGCTCGTCGGTGACGACCTTCTCCAGCTCCTCGACGGACACGGCGTCGGCAATGCCGCACCCCTTGCAAAGATAAACGCCCGGTATTTTGTCTGACACTGGTCCAAGTCCTCCTGCGCAGCCCTTCGCGCGGGTGTTCCTCGATGATGTGCTCGACGGAGCCGGGCGCTGCTCACGGCTTGGCGCTCACTGCCCACGGCCCGTCCCGTTTCTCAAACCTCTGCCGGTGCCCGCCCGTCAGCCGCCACGCACCACTTGCACGGCCTTCAGCGCAGCGGCCGTGGCCGACTGCACGGACATGGAGACATCCAGCGGCCCGCTGGCAACGCCGGCGGAGAAGATGCCCTCGCCGTCGCTTGCGCCATTGGCCACCAGGAAGCCGTACTCATCGACCGTCACGCCCACATCGGGCCGATAGCCCTCGACCGCCTCCGGCTCCATGCCGGTGGCGAGCACGATGAGGTCGTAGGGCTCCTTGTAGATCTCGCGCTCTATGGTGCGCTCGCCGCACAGGACGGGCCGGCCGTCCTCGCCGATCTCCACATGGCCGGGCTTCGACTTCACGAAGCGGACCTGCGGGTCGTGGCGCACCTTGTTGTAGAAGCTCTCCAGCTTGTCGTGAGCACGGATGTCGATGTAGTAGATGTCGACCTCCGCGTCCTCATACTGCTCGCGGATATAGGCCGCATGCTTGAGCGAGCCCAGGCAGCAGATGCGCGAGCAATAGGGCAGGTGGTTGATGTCGCGCGAGCCGGCGCACTGAACGAGCGCCACCTTCTTGGCGGGCTCGCCATTGGAGGGGCGCAGGATCTTGCCACCCGTCGGCCCGTCATGGGCCGCCAGGCGCTCCATCTCCACATTGTTGATGACGTCCGGGCTCTCGTCGTAGCGGTAGACCTCGAGCCTGGAGGACGAATAGGGCCGCCAGCCCGTCGCCCAGACGATGGCGCCGGCATTGAGCTCGAAGGTCTCCTCCGCCTCGTCCGGCTCGATGGCACCATAGGGGCAGGCCGCCCTGAGGGCCTCGCCCTCGCCCGCCGCGATCGCCTCCGGCGCGATCACATAGCGCATGGGAAAGGCGTGCTCGTGGGGCAGATAGGCGGCCTTGATCTTGTCCAGGCCATAATTGAAGGGGTTGGGGATCTCGGTGGTCACGGCCTCGGCACACTTGCCGCAGGCGGTGCACTTGCCGTTCACATGGCGCGGGTGGCGCGTGACGGTGACGGTGTAGTCGCCCTTGCCGCCGGCAATGGCGCTCACCTCGCACATGGTCATGACCTTGACCCGCGGGTTCTTGCGGATGCGCTGATAGTTGATCTCCAGCCCGCAGGTCGGATGGCAGAGCTTGGGAAAATAGCGATTGAGCCGCGTCACCCGCCCGCCGAGGGTGGGGCCCTTCTCAAGTAAGATGACATCATGGCCCGTCTCGGCGGCCTCGATCGCCGCCGTGATGCCGGCGATGCCGCCGCCGACGACCAGGATGGTCTGGCTCTTGGGACCGTTCATGCCCCCAGCATTGCCCATTGTGGCGTACTCCTCCGCTTCATCCCTTGCCGCTTCATCCCCCGGACTCTCCGGGCTCCCCCGAAGACAACACGCGCACGAACCGCGCGCGTGCGCATATGCTCGCGCCATGCCCGGACGAAAGCCGCGCCGCCTCCGACGCGCGCCGATCGGCCATGGCGCCGGCCCCGCCCGCAATCGGGCCTCGGGTTGCGAGGGACGTCGACCGGGCACCAGCTATAGCCCAGAAGCCGGCCCCGTGCAAAATTATATTCAAACCCGCTCATATTCGCGAGTTTGAATGCATGTGCGATTTTGCCCCATGGCTTGGGCGTGCCGATCGGCTATAGCTCATGGCGAAAATGGCGTCGATGCGACATGGTGCAGGCTTGCAAGCGCCGCGCGCAGACACGCGGCCGCGCATTGAGAGCGCGCCTGTCGGGCGCGATCGCATCACGATCCGAGGAAGATCCAAGGCCCCGATCGACACGAGGGAGGGAGGACCCCATGGCCAAGCTCGTACCCCCACATGGCTCCGACAGCGTCAAGCCGCTGCTGCAACCGGAGACCGAGCGTGCCGCCGATCTCGAACGCGCACGCCAGCTCAAGACCGTGCCGGTGACCTCCCGCGAGGCCTCGGACATCTTCATGCTCGCCATGGGCGCCTATACGCCGCTCGACGGCTTCATGGGGCATGACGACTGGCGCGGCTGCTGCACCGACATGAAGCTCGCAAACGGGCTCTTCTGGCCGATCCCCGTCACCCTCCCCGTCGCCAAGGACATCGCGGACAGCATCCATATCGAGGAGGAGGTGGCCCTGGCGGACCCGGACAGCGGCGAGATCCTGGCCATTCTCGAGGTGACGGAGAAATACACCATCGACAGGACGCTCGAATGCGAGCATGTCTACCGCACCACCGATCCCGAGCACCCCGGCGTGCAAAAGGTGATGGCCCAGGGCGAGGTGAACCTGGCGGGACGGGTGCGCGCGCTCAGCGAGGGCGAGTATCCGAGCAAGTATCCCGACCTCTATCTGCGCCCGGCCGAGTCCCGCGCCGTCTTCCTGGAGAAGGGGTGGTCGCGTGTCGCCGCCTTCCAGACCCGCAACCCCATGCATCGCAGCCATGAGCATCTGGCCAAGATCGCGGCCGAGGTGTGCGACGGCGTCTTCATCCACCAGGTGCTCGGCAAGCTCAAGCCCGGCGACATTCCCGCCGAGGTGCGCACCAAGGCCATTCAGGCGATGATCGACAACTATTTCCGCGCCGGCACGGTCATCCAGGCGGGCTATCCCATCGAGATGCGCTATGCGGGGCCGCGCGAGGCGCTGTTCCATGCCCTCATCCGGCAGAACTTCGGCTGCTCGCACCTCGTGGTCGGGCGCGATCATGCGGGCGTCGGGGACTATTACGGCCCGTTCGACGCCCAGCACATCTTCGACGAGATCCCCGAGGATGCGCTGGTGACCAAGCCGCTCAAGATCGACATCACCTTCTACTGCAAGAAGTGCGACGGCATGGCGACCGCCAAGACCTGCCCGCATGAGGGCGACGACCGGGTGACCATCTCCGGCACCGAGCAGCGCCGGCGCCTGGCGGCCGGCGAGCCGATCCCGCCGGAGTTCTCGCGCCCCGAGGTCGTGGCGATCCTGCAGGAGTTCTACGCCAGCCAGAAGGCGGCCTGACGCCGGACGGTGGGGGCGGCAGCCTTGCACGCCACAGACCACGTGTGAGGCTGTAGTTTTCCGGGGGCGGTGCGCGAGTCCAATGCGCCTGCCCCCGCCTTGTCACTTTGCACATTTCCGGCAGGCTGGGGCCTTTCCCCAGCGTGACACGGGCTTGAAAGGGACGCGGCCCCGTCGTGAGCCGAACCTGCCGGGTCACGCCCGGCGGGTAACGCGAAAAGGGGGCGTCCTCGATGCTCCCAAACCGAGCCACGGCCGGCGCGGCACGTTGCTTGCCCCTGCCGCAGCGTAACCGCGCAGCCTCGCCGGTCCACCGACCGCCACGCCAAACGATACAGCGTGGTCGGCCCGACTCTCCGCCATGTGCTATCATCGGGCCGTTAGATGTGAGACGAGGTTTCGTTGCCATGGTTCAGAAAACGATCGACCTCGACGCTGCTCTTGCGCAACGATTGGAGGCGCTCGCGGCGGCAACGGGCCGGCAAGAGAGCGATCTCATCCGCGAGGGCATCCATGCGGTGCTTGCGAAGGCGCAGGACCGGGCCACGGAGGAGGAGACGCCGCGCGATTGGCGGGCAGCCGTGGCCCGCGCCGCGGGCCTGTGGGCGACCCATGATTCCCTGGACTTGATCTTGGCCGAGAACCGCGGGAGAGCGCGGCGCCGCTTCGCCCACATTTACGATGAAGACGAGCGGTGAGCTGCCTCCTGGATAGCTGTATTCTCATCGATGTCCTGCGCGGGCGGGATGCAGCGAGGCAGTTTGTCGAAGCTCTTGCCGAGCGGCCAGCCGTTTCCGTGGTCTCCATCACGGAAATCATGGCAGGCGTGCGCGATGACAATGAACGGATGGCGATCGAACGGCTTTTCGCGGCACTGCGCGTCCTGGCCTTTGGTGAGGATGAGGCACTTTTGGCCGGCGCCTTCGTCCGCCGGTGGGGGCGAAGCCACGGTGTCGATCCCCTCGATGCCATGATCGCGGCCACCGCGCAGACGCACGGGCTTGCGTTTGCCACGCTGAACCTGAAGCACTTCCCGATGTTCCCCGACCTCGCGCGGCCCTATTGACGAGGCACGGCGGCTCGACTCGGCATCGCAATTGCGACCATTGCGAAAACGATACCGGCCGAGTCGCATTTGGGATCCGCCCGCCCTGATCGGCGCCTGCCCCTTTTCGCTTCCACGCGCCCGTTCGCGGGCAAAAAAAACCGCGGGAGAGCCCGCGGCGCGATCAGAAGATTGGGGTGTCGTGTGATCAGCTGTGATTGCGAGGTACCCTTGCGAAGCGTCTCGTTCGATCTTGCACCTCGTCTTTCGGGGGGTAACCACCGGATGATGACGTCACGTCCTGCGCGTTGCGGCCTTAGACCATGCCGAGCACGATCGCGGCCAGAAGACCGAAGGACATGATGGCGGCCAGAATGCTAAGCCTCAATTTGAGTTCCATAGCTTCGCCTCCCATTTCGGCGGTCATTCGAGGGGCCCAGGGTCGCCCCTCATACGAAAGTTTAGGCACATCCTGTCGCAGCTGCCAAGCGAAACCGATGTTGCATTGCAAGAAAGCCATCAATGCAACCGGCTCATTTTTCGCAACAATTTTGCCGAACGGGCTTGTTGCAATGCAACATTTGGGGATAAGGCTCGCCCCCCAACCGCGCCGAAGGGCGCGTTGAAATCGGCGCCAACCGGTGCACACTGCGCCCCAAGGACGCCAGCACGAGCTCGGGAGACATGGCCATGGACCGCTTCAAAGCACTGATGATCTCCAAGGCGGAGGGAGAGCCGGGAGGGCAAAGGGTGGCATGGACCACGCTCGCGCCGGAAGAGCTGATGGAGGGCGAGGTGCTGGTGCGCGTCACCCATTCCACCATCAATTACAAGGACGGCCTCGCCATCACCGGCAAGGCGCCCATCCTGCGGCGCTGGCCGATGATCCCGGGCATCGACCTCGCCGGCATTGTCGAGGCCTCGGACGTGCCCGACTACAAGCCGGGCGACGCGGTCCTGGTCACCGGTTGCGGCCTCGGCGAAGCCCATTATGGCGGCTATGCCCAATATGCGCGGCTCAAGGCCGAATGGCTGGTGCCCCTGCCCGAGGGCCTGAGCGCAGCGGACGCCATGGCCATCGGAACGGCCGGCTTCACGGCCATGCTCTGCATCATGGGGCTGGAGGCCCATCACGTGACGCCCGACAAGGGCCCCGCGCTGGTCACCGGGGCCGCGGGCGGCGTCGGCTCCATCGCGGTCGCGGTGCTCGCCGGGCTCGGCTACGAGGTTCATGCCTCCACGGGGCGGCCGGAGGAGCACGACTACCTCACGGGCCTCGGCGCGAAGGAGATCGTCGATCGCGCAGAGCTCTCCGAGCCCTCCAAGCGGCCCCTGCAGAAGGAGCGCTGGGCCGGCGCCGTCGATGCGGTCGGCAGCCACACGCTCGCCAATGTGCTCGCCCAGACCAGGTTCCGCGGCGCCGTGGCGGCCTGCGGCCTCGCCCAGGGGCCCGATCTCGTGACCACGGTAATGCCCTTCATCCTGCGCGCGGTGACCCTCGTCGGCATCAACTCGGTCGAGGTGCCGCGCGCCGAGCGCCTCGAGGCCTGGCGGCGCCTCGCCCGTGACCTCGAGCGCGACAAGCTCGCCTCCATGACCACCACGCGCCCGCTCTCGGATGTGACGGAGCTCGCCGGCGAGATTGTGCGGGGGCGTGTGCGCGGCCGCATCGTCCTCGAGGTCGATTGAGCGCCGTCATCGCGCAATGGCCTCCACACCCTTGCCGGCACCCATTAACCATCACGACGAAATTCGGGTTGCGTTGGCAATTCGTTTGGACGTTCCGACTAGGCTCCCCGCCGGTTCTCAAGGGAGGTATGGGGGCGGAGCCATGCCCGACAGGGTGTTCTATTCCATCGTGGCCGTGATATCGCTCGGCGTGTTCTCGTCCGTCTACACCAGCGACGGGCGCCGATATGATGGTACGCCGGCCTATCAGGAGGGGGCGGAGGTCAATCGCGCGCGCGCGGAGATCAACAAGACCATCGCATTCATGATCGGCGTGAACGGTTTCGCCTGCACCAGAATCCTCGAGGTGCGACGGCTCGAGGCGAAGCACCGCTATGACGTGCGCTGCGCCGCCACGCCCGAGGGCAAGCGGTCGGCCCGGTATCTGTTCGCCATCGAGGACAATGGCATCACGGTGGAGAAGCTGTAGGGCCAGCGACGGACGAGCGCCGCATTCATGGCCGCCATACCCGCGCGCGGGCCGCTTGGCCGCTGCGGCGCTGGAGAAACCGCTGCCGGAACCGCTCCGAAAAGCCCGCTCGGAGATCGCCGAGCTCGCAGGTCAGACCACCGGAGCCCCGTAGCCCCAGCTATAGGGCACCGGCCCCGAGAAGGCGACCACGTCGCCGTGATCCAGGACCGCCTCGGTGTTGACGGGGCCGTGCAGGCTGCGCGTGACATCGCGGCCATTGCGCATGACCAGGAAGACCTCGCGCTCGGGCAGGCCGAGCACGCGCATCAGATCCCCCACCGTGCTCCCGGCGGGCAAGCGCACCTCCTGCCGGGCCCGGCCGGGCGGTGCAAAACCTGTCAGGCTGTTGAAAAGGCGCGCCTCGACCGTGACGGTGAGCCCTTCGACATTGTGACCGATGCCGCCATGCGCCTTGCCGTGCTCGCTCATGACTCTCTTCCGCTCCTGGCGTTCGCATATCGTCCGGCGCCCTGCATCGCCGGCCCTTCCGCCTTGTCGCGCCCTATCATGGCAGCGAAAGCGGCGACCTTGACGTGAATCAAGCCCCGCCTGCCGAGACACCGCCCCGGGACGCCTCGTGCGCGACCGACACGCTCGGGTTGCACGCGGCCTTGCGGGCGAGAGAGAATCGCCCCTAATGGGGAAACTAGCGAGGCGAGCGAGACGGGAGCGCGGTCATGGGCAAGCGGCAGGACGGCGAAGGCGCAGCGCCACGCTTCATCCATCTGCGCGTGCATTCGGCCTATTCCCTGCTCGAGGGGGCGCTGCCCATCGCGCGGCTTGTCGAGCTCGCTCGGGCCGATGGCATGCCGGCGCTCGCCATCACCGACACCAACAATCTGTTCGGGGCTCTGGAGTTCTCGGAAAAGCTCGCGGCGGCCGGCATTCAGCCCATCATCGGATGCAGCCTGGCGGTGGACCTCGAGGAGGCGGAGGACGGCGGCGGAGCCGCGCAGGGCAAGGGCGCCATGGCGACGGGGGGTGAGGCCCGCCCGGCCAAGCGCGGCGGCGATGGAACGCTCGCGCTTCTGGCCAAGGACGAGGCGGGCTATGCCAATCTCGTCTGGCTCGCAAGCGAGGCCTGGCTCGGCACGGAGGAGGGCGAGCCGGCGCATGTGACCCTCACCCACCTCTGCGACCATGCCGAGGGGCTGATCGCGCTCACCGGCGGGCCGGAAGGGCCGATCGACCGGGCCTTGCGCGAGGGGCTCGACGCTGTGGCGGCGCAGCGACTTGAACGGCTGGCGGAGATCTTCCCCGACCGGCTCTATGTCGAGCTGCAGCGCCATGGCCTCGCCCATGAGCAGGCGGTGGAGCCGACCCTTCTGCGCCTTGCCTATGGATGCGCCCTGCCCATCGTCGCCACCAATGAGGCCTATTTCCCGGCGCGCGAGGACTATGAGGCGCATGACGCGCTCATCTGCATCGCCGAAGGGCGCTATGTGGCCGAGGACGACCGGCGCCGTCTCTCGCCGGAGCACTATTTCAAGAGCGCCGCGGAGATGGTGCGGCTCTTTGCCGATCTGCCCGAGGCGCTGGAGAGCACGGTGGAGATCGCGCAGCGCTGCGCCTTTCGTCCGACCACGCGCGCGCCCATCCTGCCGCAATTCGTGAGCGCCGATGGCACCCAGGATGACAGCCAGAGCGCCGACGCCAGCGCCGACACTCCGGCCGGGCGCGCGCTCGAAGGCGAGGCGCTGCTCGCCGCCGAGGCGCAGGCGCTGAAGGAGATGGCCGAGGCGGGGCTCGAGGCCCGCCTTGCCGCCCATGGCGTGGCAGAGGGCTTTACCGAGGCGGATTACCGCGAGCGCCTCGCACACGAGCTCGCCATCATCGAGCGGATGAAATATCCGGGCTATTTCCTCATCGTCGCCGATTTCATCCGCTGGGCGAAGGAGGCGGGCGTTCCGGTGGGCCCCGGGCGCGGCTCCGGCGCGGGCTCGGTGGTGGCCTGGGCGCTGACCATCACCGATCTCGACCCCATCCGCTTCGGCCTCCTCTTCGAGCGGTTTCTCAATCCCGAGCGCGTCTCCATGCCGGATTTCGATATCGATTTCTGTCAGGAGCGGCGCGACGAGGTGATCCGCTATGTCCAGAGCAAATATGGCGCGGACCGGGTGGCCCAGATCATCACCTTCGGAAAGCTCCAGGCGCGGGCGGTGCTGCGCGATGTGGGCCGGGTGCTGCAGATGCCCTATGGACAGGTGGACCGATTGTGCAAGCTGGTTCCCAACAACCCGGCCAATCCGGTGACCCTCGCCGAGGCCATCGCCGGCGAGCCGCGCCTGCGCGAGGCGGCCGAGGCCGAGCCCATCGTCGCCAAGCTGCTGGAGATCGCCCAGCGGCTCGAGGGGCTCTACCGGCACGCCTCGACCCATGCGGCGGGCGTGGTGATCGGCGACCGGCCCCTGCGCGAGCTCGTCCCGCTCTACCGCGACCCGCGCTCGCCCCTGCCGGCCACCCAGTTCAACATGAAATGGGTCGAGCCCGCGGGCCTCGTGAAGTTCGACTTTCTCGGCCTCAAGACGCTAACTGTGATCGAGAAGGCGGTGGCGCTCATCCGTGCCCAGGGCGTCGAGGTGGACATTGCGCGCATCGGCCTCGATGATGAGAAGACCTACGAGCTGCTCAGCCGCGGCGACACGGTCGGCGTGTTCCAGCTCGAGTCGACCGGCATGCGCGAGTCCCTGCGCAAGCTCAGGCCCGACCGCTTCGAGGACATCGTGGCCATGGTCGCGCTCTACCGGCCGGGCCCCATGGACAACATCCCCACCTATATCGCCCGCAAGATGGGCGAGGAGGAGGTGGACTATCTGCACCCGCTCCTGGAGCCGATCCTGAAGGAGACCTACGGGGTCATCATCTATCAGGAGCAGGTGATGCAGATCGCCCAGGTCCTCTCGGGCTACTCGCTCGGCGAGGCGGACCTGCTGCGCCGGGCCATGGGCAAGAAGAACAAGGAGGAAATGGCCCGCCAGAAGGCGCGCTTCGTCGAGGGCGCCCTGGAGAAGGGCGTGGAGCGGGCGCAGGCGGAGTTCATCTTCGAGCTCGTCGACAAGTTCGCGGGCTATGGCTTCAACAAGTCCCACGCCGTGGCCTATGCCCTGCTCGCCTATCAGACCGCCTGGCTCAAGGCCAATCATCCCATCGCCTTCCTTGCCGCGACCATGACGCTCGACATGGGCAATACGGACAAGCTCGCCGTCTTCGCCCGCGAGGCGCGGCGGGCCGGCATCGTCATCGAGCCGCCCTGCGTGAACGCCTCGGACGTGGAGTTCGCCGCCGAGGAGGGGGCCATCCGCTACTCCCTCGCCGCCCTCAAGAATATCGGCCGCCAGGCGGTGGAGCACATCCGTGCCGAGCGCGAGAGCGGCGGCCCCTTTCGCGATCTAGCCGATTTCGCCCGGCGCATCAGCCCGCGCGCGGTGAACAAGCGCGCCCTGGAGACGCTGGCCGCGGCCGGCGCCTTCGACGCGCTCAACGCCAACAGGGCCGAGGTCCATGCCAATATCGACACCATGCTGGCGCTCGCCCAGCGCACGGCCGCCGACCGGGAAGCGGGACAGGACGACCTGTTTGCTATGGCGGGGACTGGCGGGCAAGGCGCGGACGTGGCGCCGCTGGAGCTGCGCACGACGCGCCCCTGGCAGCCCATGGAGCGGCTGAAGCGGGAGTTCGACGCCATCGGCTTCTTCCTGTCGGGGCACCCGCTCGACCAGTATGACAGCGTGCTCGCCAAACTCGGCGCCAAACGCTGGTCCGAGTTCGAGGCCGGCGCGGGGGAGGGGGTGAGCGCCGGGCTGCTTGCCGGCATCGTCACCGCCTGCCGCGAGCGCAAGTCCAAGACCGGCACGCCCTATGCGTTCGCCGCCTTCTCCGACCAGACGGGCCAGTTCGAGGCCGTGATCTTCTCGGACGTGCTCAATGCCTGCCGGGAGCATCTGGAGCCGGGAGTCCCCGTGCTGGTGCGCGTCGAGGCCGAGCGCGATGGTGAGACGGTGAAGCTGCGCGCCCACGGCATCGAGCCTCTGGAGAAGGCGTCGCGCTCCATGCGCCGGGGCATTCGCGTATTTGTCGCCCAGAGCACGCATTTGCGCGAACTCGGAGACATGCTCGCATCGGGCGGCAAGGGCGAGGTGCGCCTCGTCCTCAGGCTCGAGGATCGCGGGCGGGAGGTGGAGCTGCGCCTGCCCGGAGGCTATGACGTCTCGCCCATGGCCGCGGGCGCACTCGCCACTGTTCCGGGCGTCCTCGCCATCCAGGAGCTGTGAGCGCAGCGCGAGGCCCGCAACGCACACAGGCCGCTTCGGCTCCAAGCATCGATCCCCCGTTGCATCGACCCTGCTCAGGCATTACTGTCCCGCAGTGGCATTTTTCCATGTCATGCTGTTATAGCATGACTTAATACCGAACATGCCTAAAGAGAGGGAACGCCACGCCAAAAGATGAGCGGCACTCCGAAAGTCATATCGACCGGCGCGATTTTCTTCGGCTGAACAGAGCCGCCAGCCTGTCCAAGGCGGCTGGTCCGGCCTGACCATGGCCAAGTATCTCAAGAAGGGGAACCCGAAATTCGACGTGGTCCTGGTCGAGCCGCATGCCATGTTCATGTCCTGCCCGCTGAGCAATCTGTGGCAATGTGCAGTGGGGCCGCGCGCTCTATCAGGAAATGTTCTACTGACGGACCGCGCCGCAGGCATGGCGGTCCCCGCGCGTTGCGATTGACGTCGGCGCGCCATGGGCTAAGTTAGGGGTCGGGAGGTTGGCGGCGGACGGGTCCCTCGCCAACCGGGTCAGGTCCGGAAGGAAGCAGCCCTAACGAGTTCGACACGGGTTGTCGTCCAG
>JALUTE010000280.1 GCA_027058255.1 Methyloligella sp.
ACGCCGCAATGGCTGACCCGCACCAGCACCTGTGTGCCCGCGGGCTCGGGCGTCGGGTCCTCGCGCGCCTCGAGCGGCGCTCCATAGGCGACGATGGCTTGTCGGTGCATGACGGTGATCCTTGTTCCGCTCTGGGGGGCGGCCGGTCGCGAAGAGCGAAGGGTGCTTGCCTCAGGGCCATTTCACGACGGGCGGCATGGAGGAGAGGATCGAGTCCACATTGCCGCCGGTCTTCAGGCCGAAGATCGTGCCCCGGTCATAGAGCAGGTTGAACTCCACATAGCGGCCGCGGCGCACGAGCTGCTCCTCCCGATCCGCCTCGCTCCAGGGCGTGTCCATGTTTCGGCGCACGATCTCGGGATAGACCTGGAGAAAGGCGAGCCCCACATCGCGGGTGAAGGCGAGATCCGCGCCGCCTCCGAACCAGGAGCGGGACGTCACCACATAGCGGGTGTTCATGTGCACCGCCGGGACGTTGGGGTTGTGCATGTGCGCGATCAGCGAGATGCCCGAGGCCCAGAAGCGCGGGTCCTCGGCCGCGCCGGGAATCTGGTCGCGGAACTCGGGTGCGAACTCGCCGAAAACGGTGGAGGTGTGCACGCCGACCTTCTCGAACAGCCGCCCGCGCATCATCGCCATGGTGCCGCCGCCGCCATCGCCGCCCGTATGGTCGGTGCGCTTCCAGGGCGTTCGGGTGAACCGGCCCGCCGGACGGGTGGCCTGCGGGCCGGTCTGCAACTCGTCCTCCAGCGCCTCGAAGGCGGTGCAGATGCGCCCCTGAAGCTCCTCGAACCAGGCTCTGGCGCGTGCCTTGCGCGCCTCGAGCGTGCCGTCATCCTGCCCTTCGCCGGCGCTCTCGCGCCCGCTCTCGCTGTCGCTCGTCTGCGTCATCCGTCCCTATCCACCCGCTCCACCGAAGGCTCCATCTTTCTGGCGCGCCACTTTGCCCCGCCGGGCCTTGCTTGAAAACCCATCCGTTGGACGCGCGCGGGCCGTTCCCTGCGGCCCGGAGACGCGCATGGATGCGCCAAATTGTCCAAGAGGAGCCCTTGAGAAAATTCGAGCCAGGTGCCAAGAGTGCTCGCACCATCGTTCAGCGACGGGGAGTCCATTTGCCGGTGGTCCGTGCGACCTCCACAACCCATTGTGAGTTGATCGGTCCTCCTGTTCGGCGTCTCACTTGGGCGGGCGGTCACGTCGGCGGATCATCGAGCTGGGGTCCGACGGGACGACACATGTTCGAGGGAGGCAGCCTTGGCGTCTCATACCATGACGGAAAGCGAAGAGCCGACACGCCGCGATTTCCTGTTCATCGCCAGCGGCGCATTTGCCGCGGTGGGCGGGGCCGCGGCCCTGTGGCCGCTCATCGACCAGATGAATCCCGATGCGTCCAGCAAGGCGCTGGCCTCGCTGGAGGTGGATTTGAGGCCCGTGCGCGAAGGCCAGGCGATCACCGTGATGTGGCGCGGCAAGCCGGTCTTCATACGCAATCGCACAGGCGAGGAGATCGAGGCGGCCAGGGCCGTGGACCTCAACGATCTGCCCGATCCCATTGCGCGCAACGCCAATCTGCCGGAGGATGCGCCGGCGACGGACGAGAACCGCGCCCGCGACAAGGCGCATGAGCGCTGGCTGGTCGTGATCGGCATCTGCACGCATTTGGGGTGCATTCCCAAAGGCCAGCGCGTGGGCGATGCGCGCGGAGACTATGGCGGCTGGTTCTGCCCCTGCCACGGCTCGCACTACGACACGGCCGGGCGAATCCGCAAGGGGCCGGCGCCGCGCAATCTCGACGTGCCTCCCTATCAGTTCGTTTCCGACACCAAGATCAAGATCGGTTGAGGCGGGGAGAGAAGACGATGGCTCACGAGTCGACCTATCAGCCGAACACGGCGATCGAGCGCTGGCTGGATGACCGCCTGCCCATCGTGCGCATCATGCACGACCAGTTCCAGACCTTCCCGACGCCGCGCAACCTCAATTACTGGTGGACCTTCGGCGGCATCTTGACCTTCTGCCTCGCGGTCCAGCTCATCACGGGCATCGTCCTGGCGATGCACTACATTCCGTCCGACAAGCTGGCCTTCGACAGCGTCGAGCACATCATGCGCGACGTCAATTGGGGCTGGCTGTTGCGCTATACCCACGCCGTCGGGGCGTCGATGTTCTTCTTCGCCGCCTATGTCCACATGTTCCGGGGGCTCTATTACGGCTCGTACAAGGCGCCGCGGGAGATTCTCTGGATCCTCGGCGTGCTCATCATCCTGGTGATGATCGCGACCGCCTTCATGGGCTACTCGCTGGTCTGGGGGCAGATGAGCTTCTGGGCCGTGACGGTGATCACCAATCTGTTCTCCTCGCTGGATTCCATCATCTCGGGACTCGGCACCGCCATCGTGCAATGGATCTGGGGCGGCTACTCGGTCTCGGGCGCGACGCTGACGCGGCTCTTCAGCCTGCACTACCTGTTCCCCTTCGTCATCGCGGGGCTGGTGGTGCTGCACATCTGGGCGCTGCATGTGCCGGGCAACAACAATCCGACCGGCATCGAGGTGAAGTCGTCAAGCGACGCCATTCCCTTTCATCCCTACTACACGGTGAAGGATGCCTATGCGCTGGCGCTGTTCGCCATGCTGTTCGCATGGTTCGTGTTCTACGCGCCGAACTATCTGGGCCATCCGGACAATTACATTCCGGCCAATCCGTTGCAGACGCCGCCGCATATCGTGCCGGAGTGGTATTTCCTGCCCTTCTACGCGATTCTGCGGGCCATCCCGAGCAAGCTGATGGGGGTTACGGCCATGTTCGCGGCGATCTTCGTTCTCTTCCTGGCGCCGTGGCTCGACACCTCCAAGGTGCGCTCCACCAAGTACCGGCCGATCTACAAATGGTTCTTCTGGCTGTTCGTCATCACCTGCCTGGCGCTCGGCTATCTGGGCGCCAAGCCGCCGGAAGGCTGGTATCTGGTCTTCGCGCGCGTGTTCACCTTCCTCTATTTCGCGCATTTCCTGATCATCATGCCGATCGTCGGGGTGATCGAGCGGCCGCGCGGCATGCCGGGAAGCATCACCGAGGCCGTACTGGGCCGCGGCCGTACGGGCGGCGGCGCAGGGGCCGAGGCGGGGGGCGCGGCTGCAGCCGGTCCCGAGACCCGATAGGAAGGGGGCGACAAGAGATGTTCAACAAGATCAAGAGCCACGGGGCCATGACGGCATCCGCCTTTCTCGGTGTTGCGCTCGCGATGCTGCTCGCCGTCTCCAGCGCCGCGCCGGTGCGCGCGGGCGGGGAGAGCCCCGAGACGCCCCGGCGCGACTGGAGCTTCTCCGGCATTCTCGGCAAGTACGACCGGGCCCAGCTTCGGCGGGGTTTCCAGGTCTACAAGGAGGTGTGCTCCTCCTGCCATGGCCTGAGACTGCTGCACTATCGCAACCTTGCCGAGCCCGGCGGGCCGCAGCTCTCCGAGGCCGAGGTGAAGGCCATCGCCGCCGAGGTGGAGGTCGAGGACGGGCCCAATGACGAGGGCGAGATGTTCACGCGCCCGGGCAAGCCTTCGGACCGGTTCAAGTCGCCCTACAAGAATCCGCAGGAGGCGCGGGCGGCGAACAACGGGGCGCTTCCTCCCGATCTTTCGGTGATCGCCAAGGCGCGCGGTGCGACCGTGCACCTGCCGTGGTATCTCGAGCCGGTGAAGTGGGTGCGCGAGGTCGCGGCCGGCTATCAGGAGGGCGGCGCCGACTATCTCTACGCCCTGCTCACGGGCTATGAGGATGTGCCCCAGTGGGTGCAGAAGCCGGATGGGCGCTGGGAGCGGCTGGCCAAGGGCGAGAGCTCCGACAAGGCCAAGGAGTGCGTCTCGATCACGCGCTCCGCGTCGGGCAAGGAGAAATGCGTGCCGCTCGGCGATGGCATGAACTACAACATTGCCTTTCCCGGCCATCAGATCGCCATGCCGCCGCCGCTCTCCGACGAGCTGGTCGAATATACCGACGGCTCGCCCCAGACCGTCGCCCAATATGCCGAGGATGTGACGGCGTTCCTCATGTGGGCGGCCGAGCCCAAGCTCGAGCAGCGCAAGCGCCTCGGCATCCAGGTGCTCGTCTATCTCGCGATCCTGGCAGCGCTGCTGTATCTGACCAAGCGCAAGCTCTGGTCGCGCCTGGAGCACTAGGAGCGCGAGCGTCACAGGAGGGGCGAGCGGCTGGCATGCCCGCTCGCCCTCTCACCCGCTCACCCCCTCACCCTCTGACGCCCTGCGTCCCGTGCGCGGCGCAGCGCATGCGGGATGCGCGTTCGCGATCGGCTATCGCGGGTGGCGTTCTCGGGGGGGATGGGGCGCGCCATGGTCACGCGTCTTGGCTTCCTGCTCTGCCAGAAGCGTATCGGTGATCTTGGCGCCCTCGTCGAGAAAGTGGGCAATGACGGTGCGCGCGGACTGCGTGCACAGGCGATAGGTGCGCCGGTAGCTGCGATAGCCCTTGTTGAAGTTCTGGATCAGCCGCACGCGGCGCAGGGAGGTGGTGCCCTCGGCGCGGATGAGCTCCTGCATGCGCTTGCGCCAGAGCTGGCCCTCGTCGGCACCGCAGAGCTCGCGCAGATAGTGGATGGCGCCGAGGATCTCCGCCAGGCGCTGAAGCTTGCCGTCATAGGGGCGCGCGCCATCCTCGGCGGCGATTGCGGCGCTCGTCGTGCAGACGGGCGCCAACACCGCGAGCATGGCCGCCAGGGCCAGCGCGTGCCCGCGACGGGCGCACCGTGGACCATGTTTCGTGGGGATCACCGGGCGGTGTGCTCCTGCCTTCGTCATCGGTGCCCTCGCCAGAGAGGGGTTGGCGCATTCTAGGGCATTCTCGTGCCCCCTGAAGGCGCGCGCTCGCGTGTCAGGATCGGGCCCGCGGAAGGATTCCAGTCAAAGGAAGGTGAGCATGGCGTGATGCGCATGCGCTCATCGGCGCATCCCCGGGGTGCCCCTCAAAGCAGCTTGCCCGGATTGAGAATGCCCTCCGCGTCGAGAGCGGCCTTGATGCGGCGCATGAGATCGAGCTCGACGGGGCTCTTGATGGCAGGCATGAGGTGCCGCTTCATGCGCCCGATGCCGTGCTCGGCGCTGATGGAGCCGCCGAGATCGAGGACGATCTCGTGCACCGCGCCGGCGATCTCCTCCCAGCGCTCGAGGAAGGCCTCGCGATCGCCGCCCTCGGGCTGGCTGATATTGTAGTGGATGTTGCCATCGCCGAAATGGCCGAAGGGGACGGGCCGGGCGCCGGGCAGGAGCCGCGCCACCGCCTCGCCGGCGCGGGCGATGAATTCGGGAATGCGCGAGACCGGCACGGACACGTCGCACTTGATGCTGCCGCCCTCGGGTTTCTGCACCTCGGAGACGAGCTCGCGCAGGCGCCAGAGCGCCTGGGCCTGGGCGAGGGAGCCGGCGAGCACACCATCCCTCACAAGGCCCTCCTCCATGGCGCGAGTGAGCAGGTCCTCGGCGAGGCTCCGCGCCCGCCCGTCCGCCTTGAGCCCCGAGATCTCGAGGAGCACGTACCAGGCATGGGGCTCGGCGAGCGGGTCACGCGTGTCCGCCCCGTGGCGGAGCACGAAATCGAGGCAAATCCGGCCCATGATCTCGAAGGAGGTGAGCGCGTGGCCGATCTCCCGCTCGGCCATAGAGAAGAGGCGCGCCACGTCCCGCACCGAGGCGAGCCCGGCAAAGGCGGTCGCGCGCTCGGCCGGGCGTGGGGCAAGGCGCAGCGCCGCCGCCGTGATGACGCCAAGCGTGCCTTCCGAGCCGATGAAGAGCTGCTTGAGGTCGTAGCCGGTGTTGTCCTTCTTGAGGAGCCTGAGGCCGTCCCAGATGCGCCCATCCGCCAGCACCACCTCGAGGCCGAGCACGAGATTGCGGGCCGTGCCATGGGCGAGCGCGGCGATGCCGCCGGCATTGGTGGCGATGTTGCCGCCGATCTGGCAGGTGCCCTCCGAGGCGAGGGAGAGGGGGAAGAGCCGGCCCGCCGCCTCGGCCGCCTCCTGGACGCCGGCAAGCGTCACGCCGGCTTCGGCGATCATGGTGCCGGTCTCGCCATCGACGCTGCGGATGCGGTCGAGCCGGGTGAGGGAGAGCACGATCTCGCCGCCCGTCTCATGGGGAATCTGACCGCCGACGAGGCCCGTATTGCCGCCCTGGGGCACGATGGGCGTGCGCGTCTCCTGCGCGAGGCGCAGAATGGCCGAGACCTCCTCGACCGTGCCGGGCTTGAGAACCAAGGGCGTGCGCCCGCGATAGCGGTCCCGCCATTCCACGAGATGGGGCGCCATGGCCTCGGGATCGGTGATGGCGCCTGCGGGGCCGACCAGCGCCGCGAAACGGGCGATGAGCGCCGGGTCGAGCGCGTTATCTGTCTCTCTCCTGTCCACGGACATGGCGGGACCCTAGCACGGGCCCCGGCTGGGCCCCAAGGGCTCGGGCGCGCCTTCGCCGGCAGGGGTTGCAGCGCGGCGCAGGCGGTCGTTGATGGCCTCGCCCAGCCCCGCCTCGGGGATCGGCATGACGGCGATGGCGCGTGCGCCCTCGGCATCGAGGCTGCGCAGGGCGGCGAAAAGGCGCGTGGCCGCCTCGGTGAGATCGCCTGCGGGGCTCAGATTGATCATCGGCCCTTCATGGGGCAGCGGCGCGGGGCCGAAGGCGAGCAGCGCCTCGCCCGGGCGTACCTCATGCGCATCGAGCCGCAAGGGCGTGCGCGGGGCATAATGGCGCGCGAGAAGGCCCGGCGAGGAGGGCCGCTTCCCGGCCTTGCCGGAGGGGCTGGGGAGCGGGGCATCGAGCACGGCCTCGATCTCGGCGCGAGGGACGGCGCCGGGGCGCAGGAGAGCCGGCGCATCGCCGGTGAGGTCGAGCACGCTTGATTCGACGCCCAGCGGTGTCGGGCCGGCATCGAGGATGAGGGCGATGCGGTCGCCGAGATCGGCCAGCACGTGCTCGGCGCGGGTCGGGCTCACATGGCCCGAGCGGTTGGCGCTCGGCGCCGCGACGGGCCGGCCGGCGGCCTCGAGAAGCGCGAGGGCGACCGGGTGGGAGGGCACGCGCAGGGCAATGGTCGTGAGGCCTGCGGTCGCGAGGTCGGCGATGCCATTGCCAGGGCGCGCAGGCAGAACGAGGGTGAGGGGGCCGGGCCAGAAGGCTTCGGCCAGCCTGCGGGCCTCGGGTCCCATGCGCGCCAGCGCCTCGGCGGCGGCGCGGTCCGGCACATGCACGATCAGCGGGTTGAATCGCGGCCGGCCCTTGGCCGCGAAGATGGCGGCGACGGCCCGGCCCCGGGTGGCGTCTGCGCCGAGGCCGTAGACGGTCTCGGTCGGAAAGGCCACCAGCCGGCCGGCGCGGATGAGGCGGCCCGCCTTCTCGATATTCTCGGGCGTTGCGGGCACGGATGGCATGGCGGCGAGGCTCTTCGGCAGATGTGGGACGGCGGGCTCGAATGCCTGTATAAAGGCCGGGCCATCGCCCCGCCAGCCGCTGCTTGCGCGCGGCGCGATGGCGCCATGCGCGAACCGCCCGGGGAGACTGCTCCATGGCGTCGGACGACCTTGCCGCTCTTCTGGACTGGTATGGCCATATGGGCGTGGACGAGGCCATTCTCGATGCGCCGGTCGACCGGTTCCGTGCGGCCCCGCCGCCCGTGCGCCCGGCCGATGCGGCCCGAGGGGCGGCGCATGCAACCCGGCCCGTGCCGGGCGCCCGCCGCCCGCCCCCGGCGGGCCTGACGGCGCGCCCGCCATCGCCGGCGCCTTCGCGCCCGCAGGCGCGCTTTGCACCGAGCGCACCGGACGAGGCGGTCATGGCCGCGCGCGCCGAAGCGGACGGGGCCGGAGACCTCGCCGCCCTCGAAGCCGCGCTCGCCCGCTTCGAGGGCTGCGCCCTCAAGGCGACGGCGCGCAATCTCTGCTTCTATCGCGGCGCACCGAAGGCGCGGCTCATGCTCATCGGCGAGGCGCCGGGGCGCGACGAGGACCTCCAGGGCAAGCCCTTCGTCGGCCGGGCGGGCCAGCTTCTCGACCGCATGCTGGCGGCCATCGACCTTGGCGAGGCGGATGTGCACATCACCAACATCGTCTATTGGCGCCCGCCGGGAAACCGCACGCCGACGCCGCAGGAGGCGCTTGCCTGCCGGCCTTTCCTGGAGCGGCAGATCGCGCTGGTGGCGCCGGAGATCGTGCTCCTGCTCGGCGGGGCGGCGGCCAAGCAGATTTTCGACACGCGCGATGGCATCATGCGGCTTCGCGGCAAGTGGCGCACCCTCGAGATGGGCGGGCGCCGCCTGCGGGCCATGGCGACCCTGCATCCGGCCTATCTGCTGCGCACGCCCATTGCCAAGCGCCATGCCTGGCGGGACCTGCTGGCCGTTCGCGCCGCCCTCGATGCGGGCGCGCAGGAGGGGTGAGGGCCGCCAAAGGGATGCGCGCCCGGCGCAAAGGCGCTATGGATGGGGCGGCGGTGCGCCACGGCGCCGAACGGCCGACCGGTGCGCCAGTGAGCTTGCGAGGTTGAACTTGCGAGGTTGAGAGCCCCATGCCCAAGATCGACGAGAGCCGTCCGTTCATTCCCGTGCGCATTGCCGTGCTCACGGTCTCCGACACCCGAACCCCCAAGGACGACAAGTCCGGCACCCTGCTTGCCGAGATGCTGGCCGAGGCGGGCCATGTGCTCGCCGAGCATGCCATTGCGCGCGACGATATCGCCACTATCCGCGCCAAGGTCGAGGGCTGGATCGCCGACCCCGAGGTGGATGTGGTGATCACGACGGGCGGGACGGGCTTCACGGGCCGGGATGTGACGCCGGAGGCGGTGATGCCGCTCTTCGAGAAGGTGATTGACGGCTTCTCGGCCCTCTTTCACCGAATCTCCTTCGAGAAGGTGGGCACCTCCACCATGCAGTCGCGGGCCTGCGGCGGGGTGGCGGGCGGCACCTATATCTTCTGCGTGCCGGGCTCGCCGGGCGCCTGCAAGGACGCCTGGCACGGCATCCTGAAATACCAGCTCGACAACCGGCACCGCCCCTGCAACCTGGTCGAGATCATGCCGCGGCTGCAGGAGCATCTGGAGGCCGCCGGCTGACCGGGAAAGGCGCCACGAGCCGACCTTGCGCCTCGAATGCTGTCACAGTTGCGTGCGACAAGGTGCGGATCGACACGCAATGCGAGGAGATGCCCCCCATGGATGGTTCAGCCAACGACACCCGCCTCACCCGACGCCGCGCCCTGCAACTCGGGCTCGGTGCTGCCGCCCTGCCGGCCCTTGCGGGAACGGGGGCCTTTCCCGCCGCGGCCTCGGCCCCGATGCTGGGGCCTGCCCGGCCGGACCACTATCGTTTTCGCATGGGCGGCTTCGAATGCACGCTGCTCTCCGACGGGGCGGTGCAGCTCGACGGGCCGCACCCGATCTTCGGCCAGAATGTGAGCGAGGAGGAGATGGCCAAGCTGATGGCCGCCAATTTCCTGCCCCGCTCGCGGTTCGAGATCGCCTTCACGCCGCTTCTGGTCAATACGGGCAGCGAGCTCGTCCTGTTCGACACCGGCAATGGTCCGGCAGGGCGCAAGCGCGGCGCCGGTCGGCTGCTCGCCTCGCTCAAGAACGCGGGCTATGCGGCGGATCAGGTGGACGTGGTGGTCATCACCCATTGCCACCCGGATCACATCGGCGGGCTGCTGGAGGCTGCGCTGCCGGCCTTCCCCAAGGCGCGCTATGCCATCGCCCGAAAGGAATATGATTTCTGGACCGGCGGCGATGCGCCCGAGGGCCGCTCGCGGGTTCTGGTGCGCCGCAATGTGGTGCCACTTGCCGAGAAGTTCACCTTTCTCGAGCCCGACGATCCGGTGGTGGCGGGCATTCAGGCCATCGAGGCTTTCGGCCACACGCCGGGACACATGGCCTTCCTGCTGGAGAGCGATGGCGAGTTCATGCTGCTCTTTGCCGACACGACGAACCATTTCGTCGCCTCGCTGCAAAAGCCGGACTGGCATGTGCGCTTCGACATGGACAAGGAGAAGGCGGCGGCGACCCGCAAGCGCATCCTGGAGATGGCGGCGCGCGAGCGCTGGCCGGTGACGGGCTATCACATGCCCTTCCCCGCCGTCGGCTATATCGAGAAGACGGCGAGCGCCTATCGCTGGGTGCCGGCGAGCTATCAGTTCTCCGTCGTCTAGGGCAGGGCCAGGGGCGGAGGCAGAACGATGCGGCCGGCAAGGGCCGAGAGCGCCGCGAGATCGCGCGCCGCGTCCACGTCGCGGCGCTCTACGGCGAAGCCTATGGTGTGGCGCGCGGCCTGCAGATTGCGCAGGGTGTCGGCGAGGGCATGCGTGCCCGACCAGCGCACATGCGCGAAGGGGCGCGGGAGGCGCGGCACGGCGCGCATGGCGACCAGCCAATAGCCGCCATCGCCGGCGGGGCCGAGAACCGCATGGCGGGCGCGAAGCCGCGCAAGGGCGTGTGCGATGTCGCGGGCGCGCACGGCGGGGATGTCGGAGCCGATGACGACGGTGGGCGCGGGGGCGAGGCGATCGAAAATGCGCTGCATGCGCGCGCCGAGATCGCCGCGGCCCTGAGCGATGCGGGGAAGGCTAGCCGGCCAGAAGGGAGCGGCGAGGGCGGTGTCCGGTGCGACGGCGAGCAGGGTGCGCCAGCGCGGATCGCGCCCGAGCCGGTGCAGGAGCGCCCGCGTCGTGCTGCGATAGAAGCGCGCCGCCTGCACGGCGCCGATGCTGCGCGCGAGACGGGTCTTCACGGCCCCGGATATGGGCGCCTTCACCATGATGACGAGGCAGGGGCTGAGCCGGCGCTTTGGGCGCGCGCGCCGTTTCGCTCGCCCCGGACGGCCCGTTCTCGCGCCATCACTCATAGAGCCGCACAAGGTAGCGCGGCGGCACGTGCAGATAGTAGAGGGCGAGGCAGGAGAGATTGCGCGCCACGCGCTTGGCATAGCCGGTCTTCTTGAAGCGCGCAGCGCTGGTGATGGCGCGGCTGGGGAGCATGGCGAGTCGCCGGCGCCCGACGCGCCGGGCGAGATCCACATCCTCCATCAGCGGCAGTGCGCGATAGCCGCCGACCTCGGCATAGAGGCTGGCGGGGATGAGCAGGCCCTGGTCGCCATAGGGCAGGCCGAAGGCGAAACAGCGCAGGGCCACCAGGCGCTCGAGCATGCGCGGGCGCAGGCCGAAATCGTTGAGCGCAAAGCGGAAGGCGGCGGCTGACAGGGGCCGCTTGCCCTCCTCCACGCTTTCCATGAAGGCGCTTGCATCCTCCACCCAGCCGGGCTCGAGAATCGTGTCCGCGTGCAGGAAGAGCAGCCAGGAGGCGCGGGCATGCCGCGCGCCGAGGGCAAGCTGGGCGCCGCGTCCGCGCTCTCCCTCGATAAAGTGGGCGCCGCTGGCGTCGGCGATCTCGGCCGTTGCGTCCGTCGAGCCGCCATCGACAATGATCACCTCGCGCACCAGGCCGCGCACCACGCCCGCCACCAGCGGTGCCAGCGTCCGGGCGAGATGCGCTTCGGCATTGAGCGTCGGGACAATCACCGAGATCATGGCTCCCGACTATAGCCGCCGGTCCGTCCCCTGCAAGCGCCCAACCGCCCCGTGCCGGCCGCGCGCGCGGCCGGCACGGGGCGGTTGGGCGC
>JALUTE010000281.1 GCA_027058255.1 Methyloligella sp.
TACGCATGTTGCGGAACTTCGTTTCGCTCTGAGGGCCGTCGCCCTCGCGCCCTTGCCGGCCAGACATCCATAGGGGAGTTGCAATCCATGGTTCGGGTCGTTCTTCATCCCGGAGCGCCCAAGACCGCGACCACCTATCTGCAGGAGCGCGTCTTCGCCCGCCATCCGCAGATCGTGTGCATCGGCCGGCCGTTCCATCGCTCGCCAGGCTATGGCGAGGTGCATCACGCCCTGACGCGGATGGAGAGCCACGAGGAGGCCGTCGCGTGCATAAGGGGCTATTTCGATGCCGCGCGGACGGCGGTCGACGAGGAGAGCAAGGTCATCCTGCTCTCGGACGAAAACCTGTTCTATGCGCCGATCACGAGCGTTCTCGCTGCCCGCCTCTCGGAGGCGGTGCCGCATTGCCATGTCCTTCTCACCATTCGCAACCAGATCGATGCGCTGCGCTCCCTCTACACCTCGGACAGGGCGGTTCTCAAGGGCGTGCCCGAGCCCTGGGCCGGACGGCATGTGGGCTTCGATGCGTGGTTTGCACACGCTTTTTCCTCCCTGAGGAGCGGGGATGGCGCATCGCTCGACTATTGGTCGCGCTATGAGAGCTTTGCGCGCGTGCTCGGCGCGGGCCGGGTGCATGTGCTGCTCTATGAGGACCTGGCCCGCGACCGGGCGGGGTTTCTGGGCAGGCTTTCCCGCGTGCTCGGGACGGACGAGCTCGTCGATCCCGTGTGCGCCGGTCGCGACTCCGGCGGCGGGGGCGAGCGGGTGAACCCCACGCCGAGCCGCAGGCTCGCGCGCTATCGGGCGCTGCGCTCCTGGCTGTTTCCGGGACGCAGCCTCACGCAATGGCTCCCGGGCGCCGAGGCGATCCGGGCCATGGGCGGGCGGATGCTTTCGGCCGGAGCCCCGGATCGCGTCAGCCTGACGGATGCGCAGTTGGCGCGCGTGAACGAGCTCTTTGCGCCGGGCAACAGGCGGCTCTCGAAAGCCTGCGGACGCGATCTGGCGGCCTCTGGATATCCGATGTGAGACGGGGGGGACTCCCGTGACGGCGCGACTCTCCGGCGCTGCGCCCGGGCTTGCGGCGCAGAAGGGGCGCGGGCGAGCGCGACTGCATCCCGTCGTGCCCCCGTGGCAGGCGGGCGCCGATGCCGAGGCGCGGGGCGGGGGGCGCGGCTCTTCGACATTCTGGACCGCCGGACATCTCGCGCATCCGACGGCGCTGCGCCGGGCGGCCGAGGTCCGGGACATTGACGCCTTCGCGCGGGCCCTATTGGCCGAGCCGGGGCAATTCGGCTGCATCATCGAGACGGATGACGCGCTGTGGGCCGCGGTGGATCGGGTGCAGGGCTATCCGGTGTTCCTCAAGGAAGGCGCGGGCGGCGTCGAGATCGCGACCGACGCGAGCGTGTGGTTGACGCGGGATCATGCGCCTCTCCTCAACGAGCGCCAGGCGCGCCTCTTCCTGCTCTCGGGCTATTGCATCGGCCGGGAGACGCTTCTCGATGGCGTCACGCGCGTGCTTCCGGGCGAGTGCGTCCTCATCGACAAGGCGAGCGGACAGGTCGAACGCCATCGCTATTACGTCTTCAGGCCGAGCTTCGACGGCGAGGGGAGTGAGCAGGACTGGCACCGACGGCTCGGCGCCGCCCTCGATGCGGCGATCGAGCGGCTCCTCGTGCAGGCGGACGGGCGCCGCATCTGGCTGCCGCTCAGTGCCGGCTACGATTCCCGCGCCATCCTCGCCAAGCTGCTCGAGCATGGCTATGGCGGCAAGGTCGAGACCTTCAGCTATGGCACGCCCGGAAACATGGAGGCGCGCGTCGCGCGCCGCATCGCGGCCAAGGCCGGCGTGCCCTGGCGGTTCGTTTCGCCGGGTGGGACGGCGGACATGCGCGACTTCCGGGAAGGCGATTGCGCACGCTACATGCTGCGGGCCGGCAGCGTTCATACCACGCCGGCGGTGACGGAGTTTCATGCGCTCAAGGCCCTCTTGGACGGGGGCGAAATGGAGCGGGGTGAGATCGTCACAAACGGGCAGTCGGGAGACTATCTCACGGGCGGACACATTCCCACGCGGCTCGGGTCCGATGGCATACCGGGCTACATCTGGGGAAAGCATTTCGCGCTGTTTCCCCGCATGGAGGAAGCGCTAGACCGCGGCCTCGCCGACACGGTGCTTGCCGCTTGGTCCCAAGCCTATTTCCCCGACGCCGATCTCGACGACCCGCAAGGGCGCTATGTGTTCTACCTGACCTTCGAATGGCAGGAGCGCCAATGCCGCTACGTGGTCAACCAGCAGCGCGCCTATGACTGGCTGGGGCTGGAGTGGCGGCTGCCGCTGTGGGATGGGGCGCTCATGGACCTGTTCGCCCGCGTTCCGCTCGCGCTGCAAATGGGCCAGGAGCTCTATGTCGACTATCTGATGCGCTGGAACCATGGCGGGCTGTTCGACGAGGGCCGGCAACCCTATACGCCGTGGCCCCGTTATGGGCCACTCATTCGCGGGGCTGCCCGCATGGCGGGTCTGCTTCTGGGGGCGCAGGCGAAGGAGGGTCTCTACAAGCGGCTCTACTATTTCAGCGACTATCACTATCTCTATCGCTATTTCGGCTGGCGCGTTCACGCGGCCTTCTGGCGCGAGTTGCGCAATCCGGCCTCGCTGTTCGCCCTCGACCATCTGGCGCGCGTCCGCCAGGCGCTGGGCGTGAAGCCCGCCATGGCGCTCGAGGTCCGCTATCGCGATCTCCTCGATGGCTAGCCGCATCCGATCGGAGCAGCCGAGAGAAAGCAAGGATTCTGGGTCGTCTCGGGCAGGAAAACGTCGTATAACCAACTCCGCGCAAAGGTGCGCGGCGGACAAAGCATGGAAACGAGGGGAGGACCATGAAGGCTTTCGCGTTTGTTGTTGCGGTGCTGATGGGGGTGATGGGCGCGCGTGTCGCTCTGGCTGCGCCGAGTGATATCGACGCGTGTGACCGATTTGACGCCGTGTGCGTGTCGGAGGTCATTCTCGAGCGGATGACCCTCTATGCGACTCCCGCCCAGAAGCGGCAGTTGCGGCGCGTGATCCGGCGGCTGCGGAACCAATGTGGTTTCGGGGCGCGCCAGCTCCAGTGTTCGGGCAAGAAGGTGCTGAGGGGAATCGACATCGTTCTCGGCGCACGCGAGGATGCTCCGATACCCGGGAGGCGACTGCTCAAGTGCATTCGGGTCCCCGGCTACGGGGGCCTCTTTCCCGCGCGCGTGAGCGACAACTATCATTTCGGCGGGGCGGGTTTCCCGGCACGGCCTTACGAGGCGAGCTGCGAGTTCGCAACCGCAAATGTCAACAGAACCTACGGCATTTTCTGTTCCAGGACTGGGAACGGAGCCATCCCGACCCGTTTGCGTGATGCGCAGACTTACGGGATAGCGATGGACTCTCTGGCAGCCTGTGTTCGGGCGGTTCGGGGCATGCGCGGCGCGCGGCTGTGCAGAAAGGTCGACAGCAGTCCCTCCCGGTATCAGGTGGTCCGCGTCGATACCGGCGCCAATGGGAGGGGCGGTTTCCGAACCCTGGACCGCTGCCTCGCGTTCCTTGCCTGGCGGTAGAGGCGTTTTCCGTTGCGAAAGTCGCGCCCCCCGGCGTTGCCGGTCGGGTACATCGCGATCCTGCCGTTGCCGCTCGGCGCCGAAACGTAAAACCCGCCGTCTCCGTACCGCATAGGGTAGCCCCTGCTCGGCTCAAACCCCATCGTTTTGATAAAGCACGCCATGCGCATGATGTTTTCAAGCGGAGGAGGAGAACCGGCGCGCGCGGAGAGCGGCGGCGCCGCGAAAGCGAACGCCACGAGCGCAAAGAAACCGAACAACCGCATCACGTGCCGTGCAAACATACCGAAAACAGTATAGCGCGACGAACGCACGCCGGGCGCCGCTTATACAC
>JALUTE010000282.1 GCA_027058255.1 Methyloligella sp.
GCAGAAGGACGATCTCAACATGAAGGGGGCCTTCTGGCACGTGATGCAGACCTTCGTCGGCTCCATCCTCATCATCATCACCGCGGTGGTCATCAAGTTCACCGGCTTCCTGCTCATCGACCCGCTGCTGGGCATGGCCTTCGGCGTGGTCCTGCTCTACGCCTCCTGGGGCATCATGAAGGAGGCCACCGTCATCCTCATGGAAGGTGCCCCCAGGGACATTGATCTCGAGGCGGTGATCGCGCGCCTCGGCGCCCTCTCGGGCGTGCGGGATGTGCACCACGTGCATGCCTGGACGCTGACGTCGGGCCGGCACGTCTTCTCCGTGCATCTGCTCGTGGAGGAGGGAGCGGACGCCAAGGGGCTTCTGCGCGAGGCCCATGAGCTTCTTCGCAGCACGTTCGGCTTCTACTTCTCGACCGTCCAGATCGAGACCGAGTGCTTCGATGAGGACCACGCGCGCGATATCGACATCACGACTCCTGCCGCCTGAGCCGGCGCGGATGGGCCGCCCGCGGCGGACAAGAGCCCTTGGGCCGGTTTGACAGGGCCGGATTCATACCCCATCTTCCCGACCCCGAGTGGCGGGCGATCCCGCCGCCGCCCCTCTGCAACCCATCTCGAGGCCCCGCCGCGGCGGGAGAGGCACAATCCCAATGAACGTCGTCATCGTCGAGTCGGCCGCCAAGGCCAAGGCCATCAACAAATATCTCGGCAAGGACTACCGCGTGCTCCCCTCCTTCGGGCATGTGCGCGATCTGCCGTCCAAGGATGGCTCGGTGGAGCCCGACAAGGACTTCGAGATGCATTGGGACATGGATCCCAAATCCGCCAAGATCATGCGCGAGATCGCCCAGGCGGTGAAGGGCGCCGACAAGCTGATCCTCGCCACGGACCCGGACCGCGAGGGCGAGGCCATCTCCTGGCACATTCTGGACATCCTGGAGAAGAAGCGGGCGCTCAAGGGCGTCGCGGTGGAGCGGGTCGCCTTCAATGCGGTCACCAAGCAGGCGGTGATGGAGGCCATCAAGGCGCCCCGGCCCATCGACCAGCCCCTGGTCTCGGCCTATCTCGCCCGCCGTGCCCTCGACTATCTCGTGGGCTTCACGCTCTCGCCCGTGCTCTGGCGCAAGCTGCCGGGCGCGCGCTCGGCCGGGCGGGTGCAATCGGTGGCGCTCAGGCTCGTCTGCGACCGGGAGGAGGAGATCGAAGCCTTCCGCCCGCGCGAGTACTGGACCATCGAGGCCGAGCTCGCCACCAGGGCGGGCAAGGCCGTCCCGGCGCGGCTCTTCGCCATCGACGGCAAGAAGCTCGGCAAATACGACATCGCCGACGAGGCCGAGGCCCATTCCATTCGCGATGCGCTCAAGGGCGCCAGCTTCACGGTCGCAAAGATCGAGAAGAAGGCGGTCAAGCGCAATCCCTCGCCCCCCTTCACCACCTCCACCCTGCAACAGGAGGCCTCGCGCAAGCTCGGCTTCTCCGCCGACCGGACCATGCGGGTGGCGCAGCGCCTCTATGAGGGCGTGGACCTCGACGGCGAGACGGTCGGCCTCATCACCTATATGCGAACCGACGGGGTGCAGATCGTGCCCCAGGCCATCGAGGCGGCGCGCCGGGTGATCGCCGAGCGCTTCGGCAAGGCCTATGTGCCGGGCAAGCCGCGCCTCTACAAGACCAAGGCGAAAAATGCCCAGGAGGCGCACGAGGCCATCCGGCCCACCGACCTTGCCCGCCACCCGGACGACGTGGCGCATGCGCTCGACAAGGACCAGGCGCGGCTCTACCGGCTGATCTGGCAGCGCACGCTGGCCAGCCAGATGGCGAGCGCCGAGCAGGAGCGCACCACGGCGCAAATCGAGGCGCCGGGCCGGGACGGCAGGACCTACGGGCTGCGGGCCGTCGGCACGGTCGTGACCTTCGATGGTTTCCTGCGCCTCTATGAGGAGGGGCGGGACGATGCGCGCAAGGCCAATGGCCAAGGCGAGGCGGCCGGCCCCGACGCCGGCGAGGAGGACCGCCGGCTGCCGAAACTCGCCGAGGGCGAGGCGCTGGATGCGCGCAAGATCGAGGCCAGGCAGCATTTCACCGAGCCGCCGCCGCGCTACACCGAGGCAACGCTGGTGAAGAAGATGGAGGAGCTCGGCATCGGCCGGCCGTCCACCTATGCCTCGACATTGAGCGTGCTCCGGGACCGCGACTATGTGCGCCTCGAGAACCGCCGCCTCGTGCCCGAGGACAAGGGCCGGCTCGTGACCGGCTTCCTCAAGAGCTTCTTCCGCCGCTATGTGGAGTACGACTTTACCGCCTCGCTGGAGGAGAAGCTCGATCTCATCTCTGCCGGCAAGCTGGAATGGAAGGACGTGCTGCGCGAGTTCTGGCGCGACTTCATGAAGGCGGTGGAGGAGATCAAGGATCTGCGCGTCGCGGAGGTGCTGGAGGCGCTGAACGAGATTCTCGGCCCCCATGTCTTCCCCGATCCGGGCGATGGGTCGGACCCGCGCAAATGCCCCGCCTGCGAGGATGGACGGCTCAGCCTCAAGGTGGGGCGCTATGGCGCCTTCATCGGCTGCTCCAACTATCCGGAGTGCAGATATACCCGCCAGTTCTCCGAGGCGGGAGGCGAGGGGGAGAAGGCCGAGAGCAGCCTTTCCGGCGAGGGGCGTCTGCTCGGCGAGGACCCCGAGACGGGCCTTTCGGTCTGGGTGCGCACGGGGCGCTTCGGCCCCTATGTGCAGCTCGGCGAGGCCGGGGGCAAGGGCGAGGAGAAGCCCAGGCGCGCCTCGGTGCCGAAGGGCTGGGATGCCGAGACGCTTGAGCTCGATCGCGCGCTCGCCCTCCTCTCCCTGCCGCGCGAGGTGGGCAAGCATCCGGAGACCGGCAAGCCCATCCTCGCCAATATCGGCCGCTATGGCCCCTATGTCGCCCATGACGGCGTCTATGCCAATCTCGGCAATGTGGAGGAGGTGTTCTCGGTCGGCATCAACCGCGCCGTCGCGCTCATCGCCGAGAAGGCGGCGAGCCGGGGCGGGCGGGCGAGCGTGCTCAAGGAGCTCGGCGAGCATCCCGAGAAGGGCGGGCGCATCCAGGTGCTCGACGGGCGCTATGGGCCCTATGTCAAGCATGGCCGGATCAATGCGACGCTGCCGAAGGACCTGAAGCCGGAGGACGTGACGCTGGAGCAGGCCGTGGCCCTGATTGCCGAGAAAGCGGCGAAGAAGAAGGGCGGGCGAGCCGGCAAGGGAGGCGGCAAGAGCGCCAGCAAGGTCGGCACGAAGGCGCGCAAGGGCAAGGCCGCCCCATCCAAGGCCGCGAGCTGAAAGCGCGCGGCCGGTGATCGAGATGCGATGAAATGGCGCGCAGACCCCGCAAAGGCAGGACCGGCAGAAGCGGCGTGACCGCTCCCACGCCATCGCGATCCAGGCCGCGCGCCGCTGGCGGCGTGCCCACCAAGGGCGAGATTCTCGCCTTTCTCCAGACCGCCGAGGGCAAGGTTGGCAAGCGGGAGATCGCCCGGGCCTTCGGGGTGCGCGGCGCGGATCGAATCCTTCTCAAGGAGCGGCTGGCCGAAATGGCCGAGGAGGGGCTTCTCGCCGGCACGCGCAAGCGGCTCCGCCAGCCCGGCCGTCTGCCGCCCGTGACCATTCTCGAGATCACCGGACGCGACAGCGATGGCGAGCTCGTCGCCCGGCCCGTGAAATGGGACGCCGAGACCGACGGGCCTGCGCCACAGATCCTCGTCTCCGCCCATCCGCCCCGCAAGTTCCAGGGGCCCGTGCCCGGCGTCGGCGACCGGATTCTCGCCCATGTGGAGCCCCTGCCCGAGCCCGATCCCATGGGCTACACCTTCGAGGCGCGCCCCATCAAGCGCCTCGAAGGTGTAGCCCATGGG
>JALUTE010000283.1 GCA_027058255.1 Methyloligella sp.
TGAAAGCGGATGACGATGTCGGCGAAGGTGCGCTGCGGGCGGATGAAGCGGGCGCTGTCCTCCTTGCGTCTCTCGAGGGAGGCGAGCACCTCCTCGCGCGTATAGCCGCGCCGCGAGGTGTCCCGGTGGATCTTCCAGCGCACGCGAAGCTCCTCCTCCGGGTCGAGGAAGATCTTGACATCGAAGCAGTCCCGCATGGCCCGCGTGGTGTAGCCCAGCAGCCCCTCGGCGATGATGTAGTCGCGCGGCGCCACATATTCCGGCCGCCCGATCGTGCCGCTTTCATGGTCGTAGACCGGCTTGAGAATGGGCTGACCGTCGCGCAGGAGCCGCAAATGCTGCTCCAATATGTCGATGTGGTTGCTGCGGGCATCGAGCGCCGAGATGCCGCGCTCGGCCCGCTCCCGCCGGTCGTACTTGTGATAGTCGTCGGTGCAGATCACCGTGCATCTGTCCTCGCCGAGAATCTTCGCAACCCCGGCCGACAGCGTGGTCTTGCCGGTGGCGGAATCCCCGACAATCCCGAGCATGATGGGCCGTTCGACTCTCTTCAACATGGTGACGACTGCACTTTCGGTTACGACTTTCGCCCGCGCGGCGCTCGATCCCGTGGTCCGGCAACCCCTCGCCCGCTATTCCTTCCCCCGGTCTCCCTTCGCCCGGTCTCCCTTCCCCCGGTCTGCTTTGGTCCGGCGGTCCCGGTCCGGCGGTCCGGTCGGGCGCGATCCCGGCCTTGCCCCTGCCGGCTCCGGCCCCTCCAACGCCACAGGCGGGCACCCGTTTCCCGATGCCCGTCCGCTGTCCGCGCCTCGTGTTGGCGGACGTTAGACGAAGGGAGGGACGGTGCGAAATATGCCCGAGGATAGGGTGATCCTATCTTCCGGGCGGGTGGCCACCCACCCGTTCGGGTGGGGTATGCAGCTCATAACTGCCGGCTCTTCTCCACCAGATCGTGAATGATGGGCGTCAGGATAAGCTCCATGGCGAAGCCCATCTTCCCTCCGGGGACCACGATATCGTTCCGCCGGGACATGAAACTGTCGTGGATCATGCTCAGCAGATAGGGGAAGTCGGTATTGAACTTCTTTGGATCACGAAACCGGATGACCACCAGACTTTCATCTGCCGTCGGGATGTCGCGGGCGATGAACGGATTCGACGTATCCACCGTCGGCACGCGCTGGAAATTGATGTCGGTGCGCGAGAATTGCGGCGTGATGTAGTGCACGTAATCATACATGCGGCGCAGGATGGTATCGACGATCGCCTCCTCCGAATAGCCGCGATCCTTCTTGTCGCGGTGGATCTTCTGAATCCATTCGAGGTTGACGATGGGCACCACGCCGATCAGCAGGTCCACCCACTGGGCCACATTACAGTCGGCGCACACCACGCCGCCATGCAGACCCTCATAGAACAGGAGATCCGTGTTCTCCGGAAGATCCTCCCAGGGCGTGAACTCGCCTGGGCCGACCTTGATGCCGAGGCGCTTGCTGTGCTCGGCGGCCTCCTCCTCGTTGTGCACATAGTAGCGGCGTTTGCCCCGCCCGGTCTCGCCATAGGTGCTGAAGACCTCCTCGAGCTTCTCGAAATCGTTCGCTTTCGGCCCGAAATGGCTGAAATGCCGGTCGCCCGCCTCCTCGGCCTCCCGCATCTTCTGCCTCATCTCCACGCGGTTGTAGCGGTGGAAACTGTCACCCTCGATAATGGCGGCGTTCACCTTCTCGCGGAAAAAGATGTGCTCGAAGGCGGTCTTCACCATGGACGTCCCGGCACCCGATGATCCGGTCACGGCGATAACGGGATGTTTCTGCGACATTGACGCCTGCCTCCCCCTGGTGTTTTGGAACCTTAAGCCTAAAGTTGAAGCCCGATAAAGGACAGGACCGTGCGGTCGCGCAACGCGTCACGTTTACGCGGGGGGCGCGCAGGAGCGGGGGTGCCGTGCCGAGAAGGAGTCGCCGGGCCTTGCCGGGTGGCAGGAGGGGAAAGGGCGCGCCGTGTCGGCCTGGTGCCGGCCTATTCGTCCAGCATCCAGCGCGCGATGGCCGGCTCCAGATCCTCGAGGGTCGAGTAGCCATGGGTGAGCAGGGTGAGCGCGCCTTCCTCCGTGCCGCCCACCAGGGTCGGGAAGCCCTGCACACGCGCCTTGCGGGTGACGAAGAAGTCGCCGCGGGTCTCCTTGATGGCCTCCTCAGACAGGTAGTCCTGGCGAAAGGCGTTCTCGTCCAACCCCAGCTCGGATGCGATCTCGCACAGCGCGTCCGCGCGCGTCGTGTCCCGTCCCTCCACATAAAAGGCGCGATGCAGGCCGGCCAGCATGTCCAGGGCCCTCGCGGGCGCGACGCGGCGGGCCGAGACAACGGCCCGGCACGCCGGCTCGGTATCGTAGACGAAGCCGTCGCGCTCGAAGAAGGAGAAGTCGAAATCCTGGCCCGTGCGCGCCTGGACATGCTCCCAGTGCTCGCGCACATAGGCCTTGTCCTCATCGCTCATGGGCTTGGCATTGCCGGCGCGAAGACCGCCCATGACGGGATGGATGGGCACGCTGCACCCGTAGCGCGTCTTGATCGCACCGATGACCGCGGAAAAGCCCCAGCACCAGGAGCACATGGGGTCTGCAAAATAGAAGAGTTGTTTCTGCGCCATCGGTCCGTTCCGATCTGCCAGGCGAGCCCCGCCGCCATGATGTCGAGATTCGGCCCCCAGTGTCGCGCAAGGCGACGGGCTGGGCAAGCGCACGCGCAATGGGGCCGGCCCGAGCCGGGGGATCGGGGCCGGGCGTGCGCGTGGCCGCCCGACGGTCAGTTGCTGGAGATCTCCGGCCCGTTCCAGACGGGGCGTTCGAGCTCGGCACGCTGCCTGCTGTGCCGCGCGCGCCGATGCTTGCGATGGCGCCGCGCCTTCGTGACGCTCGCCCGGCGCGCGCGCGCGGCCGACTCGCCTTCGCTTGCCCGGGCTTCGCCCGCGGGCGATGCCCGGCCACCGTGACGCCGTGCCATGAAGCGCGCGGCGAAGGCCCGATCGGCCTCGGGAGGCCGATAGGTCGTCTTCGGCACCAGATGCACGACCCGGTAGCCGCCCGTCTTCAGGGCGCGAAGCAGATAGGGCACCATGCGGGCCGTGTTGGGCTTGATGTCGTGAAAGAGAAGGATTGCCTTTCCCCGCTCCTTCAGCCGCGCCATGATCCAGCGCACCATGTGCGCGGGGCTGTAGCCCCGCCAGTCCCGCGAGTCGATGTCGATGGAGAAAATGCCGATCTTCCGCCCTCGAAGATAGGTCTCCATGACCTTGGGCGCCGCGAGATAGGGAAAGCGGAAGAAAGGCGCGATGGGCTGGCGGGCGGCCGCCGCGACGGCCGCGAAGCCCCGCTCGATCTGGCGCGCCGCGCCTGCCTTGGAGAGGCGGCGCAGATTGGCATGGGACCAGGTGTGCGTGCCCACCGTGTGCCCGAGGGCCAGCGCCTGGCGAATGATGTGCGGATACTCCGCCGCCATGCGCCCGACCGAGAAGAAGACGGCCGTCGTGCACTCCGCCTCGAGCGCCTTCAGGATGGGCAAAGTGCGCGAGGGCATGGGCCCGTCATCGAAGGTGAGCACCACCTCCTTGTCCTTGAGGAGCCCGGTGTCCTTGTACTGGACGCCGCCGAATGTCGCCCCGTGGCTCGTGTCGATGGTCACGACGCGGGCGACGGCAAGCGGATCGGGATTGTCGGCGCAGCTCTTGGGCAGGTTGGCGGGGCTAGCAAGCGCGGCCGCCTTGCGGACCGATCCGCGCTTGTCCGTGCGCCTGATGCTCCGTGCGCGCCGGCGATGCCGCGTGCGGCGCGCATGGCGCCGGCGAGAGCGGGCCTTGCGCGCGATGCGCATCTCACCCTCC
>JALUTE010000284.1 GCA_027058255.1 Methyloligella sp.
TCTCTATCTCGCGAAAATTGCCGATGTGGAGGTGAAGGGCATCACGCTCAGCCGCGAGCAGCTCGAGGTCTCGCGCCGCCGCGCCATGCGGGAGGGGCTGGCCAAGGCGGTCCGGTTCGAGCTCGAGGATTATCGCGACGTCGAGGGTCCCTTCGACCGCATCGTCTCGGTGGGCATGTTCGAGCATGTGGGCGTCAATCACTACGGCACCTTCTTCCGGCAGGTGCGCGATCTCCTCACCGATGATGGGGTCGCCCTCATTCATTCCATCGGCCGTTTCACTCCGCCCTGCGCCACCAATGCCTTCATCGCCAAATACATCTTCCCCGGCGGCTATGTGCCGGCCCTGAGCGAGGTGCTGCCCGCCATTCAGCGCTCGGGCCTCTTCGTGACGGATGTGGAGATCCTGCGCCTCCATTATGCCGAGACGCTGCGCCATTGGCGCGAGCGGTTCCGCGCCGCCTGGCACGAGGCGGTCGAGGCGCGCGACGAGCGCTTCTGCCGGATGTGGGAGTTCTATCTCTCCTGCGCCGAGGTCGGTTTCCGCCATGACGGGCTGATGGTGTTCCAGCTCCAGCTCACCAAGCGGATCGACACCCTGCCCATCACCCGCGACTATATGTGGCGGGAGGAGGAGCGGCTGCGCGATGCGGAGGCGGGTCGGCTCGGGCCACAACGTCTGGCGGGCGAATGACGGGCGGGCACAACATGCTGTGCCCCGCGGGCCGAGCGTGATTCCAGGATTGCACGAGGCCGCGAAAATCAAGCCCCGAAGACGTCTCTTGTGCATTGCGGGGAAAGCTGGCCCGCCAGCGAACGGCGCGTCTCGCGCTCGCCTCAGAATCGGCTAGTCTGCCGGCCGAGCGAGACAGGGCCAAGGGTGGGGCAGGCAGACGATGAGCAAGACCGCAGTGGCGCAAGGCGGCGTCGGACAGGCGAGTGCGCAAGAGGCGCAAGAGGGCGCAGGCGATCCGCTGGACGCCATTCCCTTTCGCGAGGCGCCGCACAACATCGAGGCCGAGCAGGCGCTCCTCGGGGCCATTCTGGTCAATAACGACGCCCTCGACCGGGTCTCGTCCTTCCTCGAGCCCCGGCATTTCTTCGACCCCCTGCACGCCCAGATCTTCGAGACCGCCGCCAAGCTGATCCAGTCCGGCAAGCAGGCGACGCCCGTCACCCTCAAGACCTTCTTCGAGGGTTTCGAGCCCATCGACGACGATCTCACCGTGCCGCAATATCTCGGCCGGCTGGCAGCCAATGCCACCAGCATCATCAACGCCAAGGACTATGGTCAGACCATCCATGATCTGGCCGTGCGCCGCCACCTCATCGAGATCGGCGAGGAGATGGTGAACACCGCCTATGAGGCGGATGTGGACGTGCCGCCCGCGGCGCAGATCGAGGCTGCCGAGCAGCGGCTCTACGAGATCGCCGAGACGGGGAAATATGGTCAGGGCTTTCGCGATTTCGGCGGCGCGCTGGTGGACGCCATCGAGATGGCGAGCGCTGCCTATCAGCGCGACGGGGGGCTCTCGGGCCTTGCCACGGGGCTGCGCGATCTCGACTCCAAGCTCGGCGGCCTGCAGGCCTCGGACCTCATCATCATTGCCGGCCGACCTTCCATGGGCAAGACGGCGCTTGCCACCAACATCGCATTCAACATCGCCCGCGCCTATCGCACCGAGACGGGCGAGGGCGGCGAGGAGCGGGTGGTGGACGGTGCCGTGGTCGGCTTCTTCTCGCTCGAGATGTCGTCCGAGCAGCTTGCAACCCGCATCATCTCCGAGCAGGCGGGCGTGCCGTCGGAGAAGATCCGGCGCGGCAAGATCAACGAGGAGGAGTTCCGCCGCCTCGCCGAGGTCGCGCATGAGCTCTCCAGCCTGCCGCTCTATATCGACCAGACCGGCGGCATCTCGGTCGCCCAGCTCGCCGCCCGCGCCCGGCGCCTGAAGCGCCAGAAGGGGCTCGGCCTCATCGTGGTGGACTATCTCCAGCTTCTCACCGGCTCCTCGCGCCGGGCCATGGAGGGACGGGTGCAGGAGGTCTCGGAGATCACGACCGGCCTCAAGGCGCTCGCCAAGGAGCTCGAGGTGCCGATCCTCGCCCTCTCCCAGCTCTCGCGCCAGGTGGAGAGCCGGGAGGACAAGCGGCCGCAACTGGCGGACCTGCGCGAGTCGGGCTCCATCGAGCAGGATGCGGATGTGGTCATGTTCGTCTTTCGCGAGGAATATTACGTGGCGCGCGCAGAGCCCGCCGTGACGCGGGTGGAGGAGCATCAGAAGTGGATGGCGGAGATGGAGCGGGTGCACGGGATTGCCGAGGTCATCATCGGCAAGCAGCGCCACGGCCCCACGGGCATCGTGAAGCTGCAATTCTCGGCCGATGTCACCCGCTTCAGCGACTATCTGCCGCCCGATCATCTGCCCGAGCGACTCGACTGAGGGCCAGGCCGGGGCTCGGCTGCGACCGCCCGCGCCATGTTGAACGGAAGGCTCATCCCATGTCCCCCGAACGCGCCGCCGGACCGCCCCATGCCCCCGACCTTCCCGAGGGCGCGACGGCGGTTCTGGAGGTCGACCTCGGCGCGCTTGCGGCCAATTACCGGGCCTTGCGGGCGCGGGCGGGCCGGGCCGAATGCGCGGCCGTGGTCAAGGCGGATGCCTATGGCACGGGCGCCGGGGCCGTGGCGGCGGCGCTCTTGCGGGAAGGCTGCCGCACCTTCTTCGTGGCGACGCACGAGGAGGCGCGCGCCTTGCGCAAGGTGGCGCCCGCCCGCGATGCGGTGATCTATGCCCTCGATGGCCTCGTTCCCGGCAGTGCCGAGGCGATGGCGGCGGCGCATGTGCGCCCGGTGCTCGGCAGCCCGGAGGAAATTCGCGAATGGGCCGCCTTCTGTCGGGCGAGGGGCGCGCGCCTGCCGGCGGCGGTGCATGTGGACACCGGCATGAACCGGCTCGGCCTCACCGAGCGCGAGGTGGCGGCGCTGGCGGGAGAGACGGCGCTTTTCGATGCCTTCGACCTTGCCCTGGTCATGAGCCATCTGGCCTGCGCGGACGAGCCGGAGGCGCCCATGAATGCGCGCCAGCTCGCCACCTTCGAGCGGGTGCGGGCGCGCCTGCCGGCGGCGCCGGCGAGCTTTGCCAACTCGGCCGGCACGCTGATGGGCGGGGCCTTTCTCCATGATCTGGTGCGCCCCGGAATCGCCCTCTATGGTGGCCGCGCGGTGTCGGGAAGAGACAATCCCATGCGGCCCGTGGTGACGCTCTGGGCGCGCATTCTCCAGGTGCGCGAGACGGAGGCGGGCGAGAGCGTGGGCTATGGTGCCACTTGGCTCTGCGCTGACCCGCGACGCATCGCCACGGTGGCGGTGGGTTATGCGGACGGGTTTCGCCGGCATCTCTCGGGCACGCCCGAGCGGCCGGGGCCGCGGGCCTTCATCGGCGCCCATGCCGCGCCGGTGGTCGGTCGGGTCTCCATGGACCTGGTGATGCTGGACGTGACCGACCTGCCCGCCGATGCGGTGCGGCGCGGCGGCTGGGCGGAGATGATCGGCGCGCGTACCACCATCGACGATCTCGCGGACGCGATGGGCACCATCGGCTATGAGATCCTCACCGGAATCGGCCCGCGCTGCCATCGCGTCCATGTGCATGGCGAATCTGTGCGTGGCGAGACCGGCCGGCGCCCCCTCGACGCGCAGGAGTGAGCAAGAGCCATGGCCCGCAATGCGCCCTCTTACGTTTGCCAGAGCTGCGGCGCGGTGCATGCGCGCTGGGCCGGGCGATGCAGCGCCTGCGGTGCGTGGAACAGCCTGAGCGAGGAGGCCGGCGCGCCGCCGCCGGCCTCCTCGCTCAGGCTGTTCCACGCACCGCAGGCGC
>JALUTE010000285.1 GCA_027058255.1 Methyloligella sp.
GCGCGCACCCTCTCCGACATGGCCTTCTTGCTGGCCGTGCCATAGGTCAGCTTGCCATCGAAAGCCGCCTTCGCCTGCAGCAACACGTCGATGGCGGCCTCGGCAATGGCGGGGCCATGATAGGGATGCAGCATCACATCGCGCAAGCGGTCGATGTAACGGGTTGCCGTCGGGCCATGTCTCTCGGGCGGAAGCCCGCTCAGGCCGGCACATCGCTCGGCAAGAATGCGCATGGCATGGATGAGCTGATTTCGGGCACCAAGGCGCGCCCAGTTCTTGACCTCACGGCTTCTCGCCGTTGCCTCGCGCGCACGCCACACCATGAGCCCCGTCACGTAATAGAAGCAGGGATTGTGACGACGATCGAAAATCTCGCCGCGCTCCACGCGATCCAGCAGCTTGTATCGCGCCCTGTCCGCATTCACCTGCTCGGGCCTGGTCGAGAAGGCCGCCCAATAGGCCTTGATCATCTCGAAGATGGAGATGGTGCGAATGCGCGGCACGCTGTCATCGCCCCGGAACTCGCCGACGCGCCGCTCGAACCAGAGCCGCCCCTCGGGATTGCGCCGCCCCATCCCCGCAATATGGCGCGCGAGGCGGGCGACATAGTCGCGCCGCGCCAGAAGCTGGACATCGTCGATGGGCGAGTGTCTGTTGAGCCCAAGAATGGCCGCGTCCGCCACGTCCGGATTGTCGGTGACGATGATGGCGACGTTCACGAACATGGTCTCCTCGCCCGGCGGGCGCAGCGCATCGCGGTTCTCGAAGATGGTGCCGCTGGTCTGATAGCCGTCGATGATCTGGATATTCTTCAGGTGCAGCACATTGGCATCTTGCCTCTCGACACTACGGGCGATGATCGTGATGCCCCCATTGACGGCGCCAAAGCGGGCGCGCTTCTCCGGGTCGCGGATCGTGTCCTCGATGGCCTCGTTGACGGGCGCGTCGGGGCCGAGGAAGTTGCGCACATTGTTGTGATACATGCGCCGGTTCAGCCGCTCCCCCTTGCCGTCCGGAGAGGGAATGGTGATCAGATCCAGGAGCTCGTGCACATAGAGATAGCCGGTGTAGGAGGCATCCACGCCGGGCATGGTCGGCCGGCGAATGAACTTGGTGGCGTCGATCTGGCATTCATTGCTCTGCTCCGCCTGGCCGATGACGCGCGCCAGCGCCGGAGCATCGAGCGGCAGGAGACGCACCTCGGCGAATCGCTGTGCGAGCGCCATGTGACCGCGCACCTTGTCCGTCGCAACCGCCCGGGCCTTGGCGAGGCTCGCATCATCCCCGTGCCAATAGCCGGGCCAGACCAGATACATGCAACAGCGGCACGCGCCAGTGATGTCGTGCTCGTCCAGAAGCGCGAACAGCCTGTTCTTGAGCGCGATCCAGCGAATGATGTCGGCGTTGAAGGGGGGATTGGTCGCGTCGTCCGGGTCGGGCGTCGTCAGGAAGCTGAACACCCCGTCGCTGAACAGCGCGATTTTCGCCGACAGGTTCCGGGAGCGGCCGTTGCGGAAGCGCTCGCCCGTCGCCTGGATGAAGAGAAAGGTCACGCTGAGCTTTCCACCCTCGCTGGCCGTGCGCTCGACCATGTCCAGGCTGTCGTCCGGGGTGAACAGGCGCCCATTGATCAAGATGGCGATGGCATCGAGCTGGATATCCTGGCTTCCGCCCACGAGAATGCGCTTGTTGCCCTCGAGCGCCAGCGCCGATTCGTGGTCGAGAAAGCCCTCATTCGCCAGCACGTGATAGGCTGCGAAGGCTTCGAAGGTGGAAGAGGCTGCGGGATCGAGCCCTCGGGCGGCGGCGAAATCCCGTAGGGCATCGTCAATATCGGGAGGCAACGGCATGCGCGCCTCCTTGCGGCTCCGCCGAGCCTATGCAGCAACAGGTGAACGCGTCCACGCCCGCACAACGTAACACCCCCAGACCGGCGCTCAGGGTCATCCAGTGCCTCCCGGAAACGTTTTTCGGAACAACTTTGCCCGAACAGAATCTTTGGGCCAATTTTGTGGCCGCGCGCACCTTAGCCGCAAAGCCGATGCCGATGCAACCGACCCCCTGTTGAACCATCGCCTAAGGCGCAACCGGCTGTGCGAGGGAGGCCATGACCGGCCGGCGAAAACGACGCAGACCGCTTGGCCCGCGCGCCGGGCGCCTGTATGGAGTCGTGCGGCGCACCCGCGTGGTGGCGCGGCGTGAGCGCCCCCGGCTGGGGCAGGCAGCGCCTCGCGGCCGAAATGAGGGGAGGAGGCGGGCGATGATGGCAAGGGGCGGAGGTGCGGGGACATGATGCGGGGCCTGTTCGATCTGGCGCGCCCGTTCATGCTGGCTCTGGACCCGGAGCGGGCGCACGAGCTGGGCCTCAGAGCGCTCGAGGCAGGGCTCCATCCGCGCGCCGAGGGCGGCGGGGACCCGCGCCTGGCGCTAAAGGTCTGGGGCCTCGACTTTCCCAACCCCCTCGGCGTTGCCGCCGGCTTCGACAAGAACGCACGCGTGCCAGGCCCGCTTCTCGCCATGGGTTTCGGCTTCGTGGAGATCGGCACCGTAACGCCGAGGCCGCAACCGGGCAATCCGCGCCCCCGCATTGTCCGCCTCATTGCCGAGCGGGCGGTGATCAACCGTCTGGGGTTCAACAATGAGGGGCATGCCGCGGCGCTTGCGCGTCTTCAAGCCTGGCGCCGGCGGGCGGGCGATGCGGGTGCCGGCATCGTCGGCGTCAATATCGGCGCGGGCCGCGACAGCCCCGACCGGGTGGCCGACTATGTGGCCGGGCTTCGCGCCTTCTGGGACGTGGCGGACTATTTCACGGTCAACATATCCTCCCCGAACACGCCCGGCCTCAGGGAGCTTCAGGCGCCGGAGGCACTCGACGCGCTGCTGGCGCGGCTGATGGAGGCCCGCCGCGCGCTCGCCGGCGGCGCTGAGGCGCAAGACAGTCGCGTGCGCCCGATCGTCGTCAAGCTCTCGCCGGACATCGAGGATGCGGACCTGCCGGCCATTGTTGCGGTGATCCGCGCACATGGCACCGACGGCATCTGCATCTCCAACACCACGCTTGCGCGCGACGGCGTCGCTGCCAGTCCCTTCGCCAGCGAGTCCGGGGGCCTTTCGGGCCGGCCGCTTTTCGCGCGCTCGACGCGCATGCTCGCCCGCGTCTGGCAGCTCACCGAGGGGCGGGTGCCCCTCATCGGCGTCGGCGGCATCGACAGCGCCGCGCGCGCCATCGCCAAGATCGAGGCCGGCGCCTCTCTCGTTCAACTCTACACCGGCATGATCTATGAAGGCCCGGGGCTTGCGGCTCGCATCATCTCGGGCCTTCGTGCCCATCTCGATCGCACGGGCGCCGCACATCTGCGCACGCTCGTGGGCACCCGCGCCGATGCATGGGCCGCAGGAGAGATCGACACGCCGTCATGACCAGCCAGGAGGACCATCATGGGTGTCACCATCTATCACAATCCGCGCTGCTCCAAGTCGCGCCAGACCCTCGCGCTCCTGGAGGAGAAGGGCATCGAGCCGGAGATCGTGCGCTATCTCGACACCCCGCCGAGCGCCGAGGAGCTGAAGGCGATCCTCGCCAAGCTCGGCATCGGCCCGCGTGATCTCATGCGCACCAAGGAGAAGGTCTATCGCGAGCTCGGTCTGGACGATCCGTCCCTCGACGATGAGGCTCTGATCGAGGCCATGGTGGCGAACCCCATCCTGATCGAGCGCCCCATCGTGGTGAGCGGCAAGAAGGCGGCGCTCGGCCGCCCGCCCGAGCGCGTCCTCGACATCCTTTGAGAGCCGAGAGCGCGGTGAGAGCGCGGTCGGATCGAAGGGCGGAGGGCGCGCCGCAGCGGCGCGCCCTCCGCCCTTCGATCCGAC
>JALUTE010000286.1 GCA_027058255.1 Methyloligella sp.
CCGGCGTCCCATGCTCGGCCCAAGATAGGCGCTCGGCCAGCCTGCGGCAAGGCAAAGGCCCGGGAACGATCCCGGCGGGGGCGGGCCGACTGGCGTTGAGCGAGCGACCATGCTCGCGCGCCGCCGCCGGCGTCTGCGGGCGGTGGGGGGTGGATCGGCATCACACCATGCGCGCCACATATGCCGCGACGCACCCGGAACGAGGGGGCAGCCGCGGGGCCGATCCGGGCCGCTGCGGCTCGGTGGCGCGATCAGCAGTCTGATCGCCCTGCCGCTCCCTGATCGGATTACTGCTCCCCGATCGCCCGGCAACTTCCCGATCGGGTTACTGCTCCATGACGATCTTGGGCGCCGGCTGGGCACTCTGACCGGCCTCGGCGATCTGCTCCCAGGCCTTGGCGGCGATCTCGCGATAGACCTTGGCGTGCGGCCCTTCCGGGTCGCTCGCGACCACGGGCCGGCCGGCATCCGAGGTCTCGCGAATGTCCATGTGCAGCGGCACCTCGCCGAGGAAGGGCACGCCCAGCTTCTCCGCTTCCGACCGCGCCCCGCCATGGCCGAAAATGTCCGACCGCTCGCCGCATTTGGGACAGAGGAAATAGCTCATGTTCTCGACGATGCCGAGCAGGGGCACATTCACCTTGCGGAACATGTTGAGCCCCTTGCGGGCGTCGATGAGGGCGAGGTCCTGGGGCGTCGAGACGATGATGGCGCCTGCGAGCGGCACCTGCTGGGCCATGGTGAGCTGCGCATCGCCCGTGCCCGGCGGCATGTCCACCACCAGGAGGTCGAGATCGCTCCAGGCCACCTGACGCAACATCTGGGTGAGGGCGGACATGACCATGGGGCCGCGCCAGATCACGGGCGTCGCCTCGTCCACCAGATAGCCCATGGACATGGTCTCGAGGCCGAAGGCCTCCATGGGCTTGAGGATCTCGCGGCTCTCGTCGGCCGGCTGCGGCTGGCCCGAAAGGCCGAGGAGGCGGGGCAGGGACGGCCCGTAGACGTCCGCATCCAGGAGGCCGGTCTTGATCCCGTTGGCCTGGAAGGCAAGGGCGAGATTGACCGAGGTGGTGGACTTGCCGACGCCGCCCTTGCCGGAGGCGACGGCGATGATGTTGCGAATGCCGGGAACGCCCGCCATCTGGCCGCCGGCAGGGCCTGCGGCCGCCGGGCGTGAGCCGCCATTGGCACCCGGCGCGGGGCCGGCGGCAGGCGCGCCGCCCTCGCGCTCGGCGGTCAGGACCGCGGAGACGGACTCGACGCCCTCAATCTCGCTCACGACCTGCTCGGCCGCCTCGCGCAGGGGCTCCAGCTCCTTGGCGCGATCCGGCGGCACGGAGATGGAGAAATAGACCTTGCCATTGGCGATGACCACCTCGGAGACGAGGTCGAGATCGACGATATTGCCTTCCATGTCGGGTCCCTTGACCCGGCGCAGGGCCTCGAGGACGGCGGCTTTGGTGATCTGAGTGCTCATTGGGGCCTTCTTTCACGGGCGCTCCATCGCGGAGACGCCATGCATTAAGTCTTGGGTCCTGGTCGGATGTGCTGATCCGGGAGATCGGAGTTTTTCGTTATATCAGAATATATGAATACTCCGCGGGGCGGGACAGGGTCAAGATGCCCTTCCGCCGACCCGGCCGCCCGGCCGTGCGATCGCGCGGCTGCTCCATCATATAGGGCGAGAGGCGCCCTTGCACTCTTTCCGGATTGGAAACAGAGTGTTGTTGGGCGCAGTGTGGGGCGGGCTGCGCACGGCGCGCGGTTTGCGGCTAGGATCATGCGTCGCCGCGACGCGGGGGCCCGACATCCAGGGAGAGACCAGACGTGCCAGAGCAGCCAGACGTTGCCGACTATGTGCTTCGCACCGATCCGCAGGACGAATCCCTGTCCATCGCCGTCGATGGGATCGACCATGAGGGCAAGCCGGCCACGGCCCGGGTCGTCACCGAGCGCCCGCTGACGCTTTTCCTCAACGGTCAGGAGATCCTGACCATGATGACCATCGGCGATCATCCGGACCTTCTCGCGGTCGGCTATCTGCTCAATCAGAACATGCTCCGGCCCGACGACGAGATCACGGCCATCGAGTATGAGCCCGACATCGAGACCGTGGTCGTGCGCACGGCGCGGGCCACCGACTACGAGGAGAAGCTGAAGAAGAAGGTGCGCACCTCGGGCTGCGCACAGGGCACCGTCTTCGGCGATCTGATGGAGAGCTTCGATCAGGTGCGGCTCAGCACCACCGCCCGGCTGCACACCTCCTGGCTCTATGCTCTCACCAAGGCGATCAACACCACGCCGAGCCTCTATCTGCGGGCGGGCGCCATCCATGGCTGCGTGCTTTGCGAGAAGGACCGCCCCCTCGTCTATCTGGAGGATGTCGGGCGGCACAATGCGGTGGACAAGATCGCCGGCTACATGTTCATGAATGGCATCGCGCCGGAGGACAAGATCTTCTACACCACCGGCCGGCTCACCAGCGAGATGATCATCAAGACGGTGCAGATGCGCATTCCCATTCTGATTTCCCGCTCCGGCTTCACGGCCTGGGGGGTGGAGCTTGCGCGCAAGGCCGGGCTCACGCTGATCGGGCGCGCGCGCGGGCGGCGCTTCATCGCGCTCTCGGGCGCCGAGCGCATCGTCTTCGACGCCGACACCCATGCCGCAGGCGAGGAACCGGCCCATCTCGCCCGCAAGGCAAGTGCAGATTCCGGCTCGCCCTGGGGAGCGAGGTCGGGGATGCGCAAGGCGGGCGCGTGAGGGGCAGGACGCGACCGGACCGACCGGACGGGACGCGGGTCGAGCCGCGGGGAGAGATGCAGGTGGAGACCATGGAAACCGCATCCGCGAGCCGCCGCGATCTCGGCGCGAATGGCAGGCCCGATGTGATCGGTGTCCTGCTCGCCGGCGGGCTCGCCCGGCGCATGGGCGGGGGCGACAAATGCCTGCGCCAGGTCGCGGGGCGCCCCCTTCTGGAGCATGTCATTGCGCGTCTTCGCCCGCAGGTCGCCCGGCTGGTGCTCAATGCCAATGGCGATCCGGCGCGTTTCGCTCCGTTCGCCCTGCCCGTGGTCGCCGATTCCGTCGCGGGCTTTGCGGGGCCGCTCGCGGGCGTGCTCGCGGGCCTGCGCTGGGCCGGGCGGCACGGGAGCGGCGCAAGCCGGATCGTGACGGTGCCGACCGATGCGCCCTTCCTGCCGCGCGATCTCGTGGCCCGGCTCGTACACGCGGTGGCGGATGCCCCCGGTGCGATCGCCCTTGCGGCCTCGAGGGGGCGCACGCATCCCGTCTGCGGCCTCTGGCCCGTGGCGCTGGCCGACGACCTGGAGGCCGCCCTCGAGGAGGGCGTGCGCAAGGTGCTGGACTGGACCGGGCGGCACGAGACGCATGTCGTCGATTTTCCGCTCATCCGGGCGGGCGGGAGCACGATCGACCCCTTTTTCAACGCCAACCGGCCGGAGGAGCTGGACGAGGCGGGCCGTCTGATCGCACAACTCGAGGCCATGCCGTCGGTCGCGGCATCGCCGCCCGTGGAGGCACCATGAAGCCCGCGCGCAAGAGCACCACCCCGGTCATCGGCATCGTCGGCTGGAAGGACTCCGGCAAGACGACGCTGGCGGTGCGGCTGGTGGCCGAGTTCACCCGGCGCGGCCACAAGGTGGCGACGGTCAAGCACGCCCATCATGCCTTCCGCATCGACGAGGGCCATGCCGACAGCGCCCGGCATCGGCGCGCCGGCGCGGGCGAGGTCGCCATCGTCTCGGCGAGGCGCTGGGCGCTCATTGGCGAGCTCAAGGGTGCGGACGAGCCCGATTTCGAGGAGGTTCTGGGCTGGCTCTCCCCCTGCGATCTCATCATTGT
>JALUTE010000287.1 GCA_027058255.1 Methyloligella sp.
ATTCCGCGCCGGAGGAGATCGGGCGTGGCGCGCGCGGGCCGGTCACCGGGAGCGGCTCAGGCAGGTGCGCACGGCACGCCCGATCTCCTCCGGCGCGGAATCGGGCGGGATGGAAAAAACGTCCTCTGAAATTCCCTCGGCGCTGCTGCCTCTGAGGCGCAGCGGGATGAATTCCATCTTATCTGAATAGCTCGCGACGGAGCAAGCCCGGCAGTTGGTGTGTAAGGTGCTCCAACGCTTCACGCCGGCGGCCTGCAGAAGCGCTTCCTGCCCTTCTCTCGCTTGTGAGTCTTCCCAGCTCCTATGCGGGATGCCATCCCTGCCTGCGGATAGGGCCTCCAACAGGGCGGCGGCGATCTCGGCATCGCCCGCCTCCTCCGGCAAGGTCAACACCGTATCGCCGATGTATCGGAAGCCTGTCACACTCCTGTCCTCGGAGACGATGTAAAATGTCCCCCTGCGCAGATATATTCCTGCTCTTGGGACGAAGGGCGGCAGTCCCGGCTCATCGGATTTCATAGATCGTCACCCTCACGCCCTGTCGCTGGCCATAGGACACAGCCTGCTGCATCTGGCGGATTTGATTGCGCGTGGCCACGCCCCTCGGGATGCCGATATGCAGCTCCCGCTGCGTGATTTCGCCTGCGGTTACAAGCGTGTCCTGTAGTTTATATTCCCTAAACGTCGCCGCCTTGTCCACATAGCCCTTGATGGTGTTGTAGAGCCCGTTGGGCCGGCCATAGCTCACGCCGGTGAGATCGATGGTCTTGGCGCTGATGGCGCGGCCTTCGTAGAAATAGTCGAAGGTCTTGAAGCCATCCGGAAGCTTTGCATATTCGGGCAGGTTCAGGATCGTGCGCAGGGTGTGCTCGAATGGGAAGCCCTGTCGCCCAATCCCCCTGCCCCAGGCAACATCCTGGATATCCAAGCTTCTTACCCGATTCAAGCGCCGCCAGGCAAGGCGTGCGGCCGAGTTGGCCATGAGCCGCGAGACGCTGCTCCCAACCGTGACGCCGCGGTTTGCCAGATGCGCCGTAAGGCGGCTGGACACGGCCGCCGCCGGCGCCGCGATGCCGACGAAGCCCGCCACCTGCATGCCGCCCAGGAGGCGGTTGCGGGTTCGCGCATCCAGGCTGTTCCAGCTCCGAGAGACGATCCTGCCGGTCCGCTCGTCGACGAACAGGAATGCCGCGTTCGTCAGCTCCCCGGCTTTCTGCAAGGCGCCGAGAACCGCCTCGGTCGCGTCGGGCGCATGCTCCTCGGAAAAGTCGAGGAGCTTCTTGGTGCCGGCGGCCAGCGCCTTGCTCACAGGGTCATTGCCGGTGCCGATGACCTCCAGACCCGTGAGGGGATTGCCATCGCCCTGCCATGTCGTGTAGGCGGCCGCGACGGCTATGACGGCAAGGGTGATCAGGCCGAGCGCATTGTTCTCGGCGGCGTTGCCGGCGGTGCGGGCGGCCGTGTCGACGTCGAGGCCGGCCACCATGGCGCCGAGGGCGGTGCCGAGCTTGGCCAGATCGACGCCCCAGCGGCGCCACTCGCGCAACTCCATCAATATTTCGTACTCGTCGGCACCGCCGGCCGATAGGGCGAGTGCCTTGCTACGCAGATAATTCTGGAACTCATCGGCGAAGATCTCTCCGACGACACCACCGAAGGCGCCGGAGGCGCAATCCTGACCGGAGGCTGCCGCGAGGCCACATCCCAAGGCGGCATGCGTCACCTTGTGCAGGCCCCAAGAGAGACTGTCCTTGTATTGCCCGCCACGTTTGAACGTGATGCCTATTTGCTCGGCCACGGCGGCGCCGAGGGTATCGACAGCAGCGTTTTGTAGCCCTGCAAGCAGGTTCTTGCCGAGATTGCCGCCCTGGAAGGCGGTGTTCACACCGGCGCGCACCGTACCGCGGATCGCATTGCGGATCAGATCCTGGCCGAACGTGTCGAACTTGGTCAGAATTCGCCCGGCGGCGATTTGCTCCTCGAGGCTCGGGATGCCCCAGGCGGCGTCGGAGAGGACAGTGGCATCGAGCCGGGCGATGAGCCCGGCGGTGATGACGTTGGCCGCCAGCGACTTGACAAAGCCGGAGGAGCCGAGCTCGGCCAGAACCTTGGAGAGGTCGCCCTGATTGTTGATGAGGGAGACGGTGGCCCGTGAGGCGATCTGCGTCAGGCCCGCGGTAATCGCCTTGGTCAGGGCGATCTGGGTCACCGTCGCCTGCGCGCCGGCCGCCGTCGCGCCGGTGATGGCGCCGGCGATTCCCGAGGCCACCCCCTGGGTCGCAATGGTCACCGCAAGCGCGATCACCGCCGCCGCAGCCTGGGTCAGGCCCTGCTGCTTGTAGTTCCACTGCTCCGAGGCCGCGGCCACCGCCCGCCAGGAGACGTTCGAGCGGCCCTGGAGCTCGGCCATCCAGGCCAGCTCCGGCGCCTGCGCCAGCGCACGGATCGTCGCATCCAGATTGCCCTGGCCCTCACGATATTCGACGACGAGGCCATTGCCGGCGCGGAAGCGGATCGCACCGCCCGCCTTGAGATAGGTGTGCAGGACCGTCTCGCGATAATGGCCCTGGTCGGTCTTCTTCCACCAGACGAGGTTCTGTGAATCGCGCTTCTGCTGGACGAAGTCGCTCTCCTTGTCGACCAGCAGCTTCACCTGACCGCGGTCCGCCGTCAGGGTCAGATCGCCGCCGGCCTCGAGATGGGCGGCCTTCAGGACCACATCGCCCATGAGCGCGCGCAGGCCCAGATCCTGCCCCGCGCGGGCCGTGGAGCGGGTGAGCCGGACCTGCGCCGCCTGCCGGCTCCATTTCGAGCGCGAGAACCAGCCCTTGTAGCGCCCATAGCTGTTGGCATAGGTGCGCAGCGCCAGCGGCACCACCACGAGATTGCGCCCGACGATGATCTCGATCCCCGAGCGTGCGGCCACCTCCGCCCCGCGGGCGAAGACATCGCCCACCGCCAGGGCCGAGACGGTGCCCCCTTCCAGCCGGCTGGCGGAGACGGCGAACCGGTTCGCGTCCAGCCCGTTCGAGCCCGAGGAGAGATTGAAGGAGATGAGCCCGCCGAACAGGCCGCCCCGGCTGCGCGCGCTGGAGCTGTTGATCCGCACGAGCTCCACCTTGGTCGCATCGAGCACGATGGAGCCGCCGGCATCGAGGGAAAGCGCGCCCCCCGCCTTCACCAGAGAGCCGATATTGCGAATGTCGCCGCCCGCCTTGAGCGCGAGGTCGCCGCCGGCCGTGATCCGCCCGGCCTCGATGACCCCCTCCTCGGCGTAGCGGCGCTCGTGGTAGTAGGTGCAGCGCCGCCAGAGCCAGCTGCCGCGGCACCGGCGCCAGGAGCGGTTGACGTTGACGGAGACATATTTGCCCGAGCTTGCCTCGTTGACGATGCTGCCCCGGGCGTCCAGGCGCAGGAAGTCGCCGGCTGCGATGCGGCTGCCGCGATTGACGATGGAGCCGCCGGCATTGAGCACCAGCCCCTTGCCCGCCGTGATGGCGGCCGGTGCGAAGTAGAAGCCCCGGCCCTGCGGGACACGCACGGATTCATTGCGCAGATCGCCCGAGACGAAGGCCAGCAGATTTCCTCCGGCCGAGAGCTGCGAGCCCCGATTGACGAGGCTGCCGGCATTCACGAACAGGTCGCCGCCCGAGGCGATGGATGCGCCGGTGACGCTGCTGCCGGTGATGCGGGCATCCAGGCTGAGGGCGCCGGCAATGGCGAGGGTCAGGCTCTGGCCAGCCCACAGCCGGGCGCCCGCACCGAAGTGCGCGGCCCCACCCGTGCGCAGGGAGAACGCACGCGAGGCGGTGAGCCGACTGCCGCCAGCAAAGACGAGGGTGCCGCGATCGGTCGCAAGGGTCACG
>JALUTE010000288.1 GCA_027058255.1 Methyloligella sp.
CTTCATTGTCGAGAAGGGCTTTGCGGGCTTCTCCACGGCGCAGAAGCTGGACAAGCTCGGCATGCGCGGCTCGGACACGTGTGAGCTCGTCTTCGAGGATTGCGAGGTGCCGGCCGAGAACGTGCTCGGGCGCGAGGGCGAGGGGGTGCGGGTGCTCATGTCCGGCCTCGACTATGAGCGCATCGTGCTCGCGGCCGGGCCGCTCGGCATCATGCTGGCCTGCATGGATGTGGTGATCCCCTACGTGCACGAGCGCCATCAGTTCGGCCGGCCCATCGGCACCTTCCAGCTCATGCAGGGCAAGCTCGCCGACATGTATACCCGCATGAATGCGGCGCGCGCCTATGTCTACGCCGTGGCGCGGGCGGCGGATCGGGGCGAGACCACACGCAAGGACGCAGCCGGCGCCATTCTGCTCGCGGCGGAGACGGCGACCTGGATGGCGCTGGAGGCGATCCAGGCCCTCGGCGGCAATGGCTATATCAACGACTATCCCACGGGCCGCCTGCTGCGTGACGCCAAGCTCTACGAGATCGGCGCCGGCACGAGCGAGATCCGGCGCATGCTCATCGGCCGCGAGCTCTTCGAGGAGACGGGGTGAGGGCAGGCAGCGCGGGCACCCGCCGACTGATCATGGGCATTTGACCGATCTACATGGTTCTGTCAGAATGTTGTGAAATTGTCAGCTTCGAAGGAGAAAGCCAGTGGGCGGGACGGTCATGAAGGCACCGGGCAGAACGGATGAGCCGGGCGGCGCCCGCGCAAAGGACGCGGGCGGGCGGGTACAAGGCCGCGCGCCCGGCGTCTCGGCCGAGGGGCGCTCGCAGCGCATGTTCCTGAAGGTCGGGCGGGATGGCCGTGTGCTCATCCCCGCCGCCATCCGCGAGGCCATGAAGCTCGAGCCGGGCGGCGAGGTGATGGCGTGGCTCGAGGACGGGGCGCTTCGCCTCCTCAGTCCGAAGATGGGGATGGAGCAGGCGCAGGAGGCGGTGTGCCGGATTATCGGAAAGGACGTGCGACTGGTTGACGAGCTGATCGCGGAGCGGCGAGCCGAGGCGCGCGGAGAGAGCGAGACGGAGGGCCTGGATGGCTGAGGCCGTCCTGGACGCTTCGGCCATCTTGGCATTCCTCCATCGAGAAGCTGGTGCAGAAATTGTCCGCGAGGCTTTGCCGCACGGGCTCGTTTGTTGCGTGAATGCAACGGAGGTTATCTCCAAGCTCGTGGATGGGGGCGTGCAGCCCGGAGAATCCGAGGCCAGAATGCGCCAGTTGCCTTGTCGCCTCGTGGCATTCGACGATGTCCTGGCAGCGACCGCCGGGCAGCTGCGGGCCGAGACGCGCCATCTCGGGCTCTCGCTCGGGGACCGGGCCTGTCTGGCGCTCGCTTTGGCCGAGGGGCTGGCTGTGCTCACCGCCGACCGCAACTGGGCCGGCCTGGATCTCGGTCTCGACATTCAGATCATTCGCTGAGCCCTCCAGGGGCGGTCGACGGGAGCAGACCCATGCCTGGATGTCGCGGTGCAACAGAAGGTGTTGACCCGGCGCAAAGGCGCGCGTATGTTGCGCCTCGCCTGTGCGGCAGGTGGTAGGTCTGGCGCGCGCCGATACGCGCTGCGCGGCGGGGTGCCTAAACACTGCCGTTCCAAATCGGAGCACAGTTCGAAAAGACGATCTTCGATCCGGCTGAGCCGGGCCGTGAGATCCTCTGACTTTCCGCCGAGAGCCCTCTTGCGCATTCGGCCGCGGGGGCATTCGGCCATGGGGGAGTCCGACCAGGGGCCACCGGAGGGCATGGTGCATGCCCGAGGGGGTGGCTTTCCGGGTCGCCTTTCCCGCAGGCACCGGGCCGTCGTGGATGGCACGATGGCGCCGGCGCATGGTGTTGATTTGCGTCTCGGCGAACAGAGAGACGTGAGTTCGAGAGGCTTGGCGAGTTTCGAAAGGCAGGGCGCATGCCGACGATACAGCAGCTCATCCGCAAGCCGCGCAAGAAGCCGGTGAAGCGGAACAAGGTCCCGGCCATGGAGGCCTGCCCGCAGAAGCGCGGCGTGTGCACGCGCGTCTACACCACGACGCCGAAGAAGCCGAACTCGGCCCTGCGCAAGGTGGCGCGCGTGCGGTTGACCAACGGTTTCGAGGTGACGAGCTACATTCCGGGCGAGGGCCACAATCTGCAGGAGCATTCGGTGGTGCTCATCCGGGGCGGGCGCGTGAAGGATCTGCCGGGCGTGCGCTACCATATCGTGCGCGGCGTGCTCGATACCCAGGGGGTGTCCGACCGCAGGCAGCGCCGCTCGAAATATGGGGCCAAGCGTCCGAAGTAAGGTTGAAGGCCGAAGGCCGAGAGTGGAAATGCGGGGCTTGGGCGGCACGCACGGCCCACGGCCCACGGCCCACTGCCCAAGAGGATACAGATCATGTCGCGTCGGCACAGAGCGGAAAAGCGCGAGATCATCCCGGACCCGAAGTTCGGGGATGTCGTCCTGACCAAGTTCATGAACTCGGTCATGAAGGATGGCAAGAAATCGGCGGCCGAGAAGATCGTCTATGGGGCGCTGGAGCGGATCGAGGCCAAGGCCAAGACCAATCCGGTGGAGCTCTTCCATCAGGCGCTCGACAATGTCATGCCCACGGTCGAGGTGCGCTCGCGCCGTGTGGGTGGTGCGACCTACCAGGTCCCGGTCGAGGTGCGGGCCGACCGCAGGCAGGCGCTGGCCATTCGCTGGCTGATCGCGGCTGCGCGCGGGCGCGGAGAGAACACCATGGTGGAGCGTCTGGCTGGCGAGCTGATGGACGCGGCCAACAATCGTGGCACCGCCGTGAAGAAACGTGAGGACACACACCGCATGGCGGAGGCCAACAGGGCCTTCTCCCATTACCGGTGGTAGTGAGAGACAAGTCGAGGCTGAGACGATGGCACGCCAGACCCCCATCGAGGATTACCGCAATATCGGCATCATGGCCCATATCGATGCCGGCAAGACGACGACGACCGAGCGGATCCTCTATTACACCGGCAAGAGTCACAAGATCGGCGAGGTGCATGACGGCGCTGCGACCATGGACTGGATGGAGCAGGAGCAGGAGCGCGGCATCACCATCACCTCGGCGGCCACGACCACCTATTGGGCGGGCAAGCGCATCAATATCATCGACACGCCGGGCCATGTGGACTTCACCATCGAGGTGGAGCGGTCCCTGCGGGTGCTCGACGGGGCGATCGCGCTTCTCGATGCCAATGCGGGCGTCGAGCCGCAGACGGAGACGGTCTGGCGCCAGGCGGACAAGTACGACGTGCCGCGCATGATCTTCGTCAACAAGATGGACAAGCTCGGCGCCGATTTCTATCGCTCGGTGGAGATGGTCGAGGAGCGGCTGGGCGCAACTCCCATCGTGCTGCAGATCCCCATCGGGGCCGAGAACGACTTCGTCGGCGTGGTGGACCTGATGCGCATGAAGGCCATCGTCTGGGACGAGGAGACGCTGGGCGCCAAGTTCCATGAGGAGGAGGTGCCGGCCGACCTCAAGGACAAGGCGGGCGAGCTGCGCGAGAAAATGATCGAGACGGCGGTCGAGGTCGATGAGGCCGCCATGGAGGCCTATCTCGAAGGCGAGGAGCCGGACGAGGAGACGCTCAAGCGGCTCATTCGCAAGGGCACATGCGAGGGCACCTTCTATCCCGTGCTCTGCGGCTCCGCTTTCAAGAACAAGGGCGTGCAGCCCCTGCTCGATGCGGTGGTCGACTATCTGCCCTCGCCGGTGGATGTGCCGCCCATCAAGGGCATCGATCCCAAGACCGGCGAGGAGATCGTGCGCAAGCCGTCGGACGACGAGCCCATGTCGCTCCTTGCCTT
>JALUTE010000289.1 GCA_027058255.1 Methyloligella sp.
CTCTCCGGCGGCGAGCAGCAGCGGGTCGCCATCGCCCGAGCGCTCGCCAATGGCCCGCGCCTGCTTCTGGCGGACGAGCCCACGGGCAATCTCGACCCGCACACGGCCGAGCGCGTGTTTCACCAGCTGGTCGCCCTCATCCGCGAGAGCCAGCTCGCCGCGCTGATCGCCACCCACAATCTGGAGCTTGCCCGGCGCATGGACCGCATATTGCGCCTCGAGGACGGCCGGCTGATCGACGGGTAGCAGCACGAAGGCGCGGGGGCACGCCATCACTGCGATCATTGCAATCAGTGCGTGCGGTTGCTACAGAGGCGACGTTTGGGTGCCTTGAGTGACGGGTTCGGTCTCCAACGGGGCGGCGAGCCCGCGTCCACTGGCTGGACTGCATCGACCTGAAGTTGCATCGGCCTGAAGGAGAGGATCGTTCCCTCTCTTGACCACCAGGAATATCGTCGGAGTGCGCCATGGCGAGCATCACCATTCGCAAACTCTCGCCCGAGGACAAGAAGCGCCTTCGTCTGCGTGCGGCGGAGCATGGCCGCTCCATGGAGGAGGAGGCGCGGATCATTCTTCGCGAAGCTCTTAAAGGCGAGGAGAGTCCCCGAAGCGACCTTGGAGAGGCCATACGTGCTCTTCTCGCTCAGCACGGTATTGACGGCATCACGCTGCCCGAGGAGCCGCGCGAGCCAATGCGTGAACCGCCCAATCTCGGCTGATGGTTCTTCTCGACACCAACATTCTGTCGGAGCTTCTCAAGCCGGCGCCGGACGCGCGCGTAAGCGCCTGGATTGCGAGCCAGGATGCCCGTCACGTCTTTACCAGCGTGATCACCGAGGCCGAGGGCCTTTACGGCCTGGCGCTGCTGCCGGATGGCAGGCGTCAAAAGCTCCAGCGGCAAGCCTTTCTCTCGGTTTTCGATAATCTCTTCGTGGGACGCATCCTGCCCTTCGATCGCGCCGCCGCGGCGCATTATGCCGAGATCGCCGCCATGCGCCGAAAAAGAGGGCGTCCCATATCGCAAAGCGATGCCATGATCGCGGCCATCGCGCTGGCAAACGACCTGACACTGGCGACCCGCAACATGCGTGATTTCGAGTTGATCGATCTACGGGTCATCAATCCATTCGAGTATGGCGCAGACGCGTAGGCCGCCCGTTGGAAAGCCTGCGCAATCCTCTCGGCGCGCTCTGGCCTATTTCTCGCCCTCGCCGACGGTGCGCACGACCGCTGAGAGCGGCCGGCTCGCTCCGCCGGCGGTGTGCGCCTGGCCACGGAACTTCGATGCCAGCTTCTTGTCGTATTTCTCCAGAGATTTCAGGGGGCTCTTGGCGGTGAGATGCACGACCTTGTAGCCCGCCTTGTTGAGCGCCGTCAGAAGGTCGGACATGGCGGCAGCCGTGGTGGGGTTGATGTCGTGGAAGAGCAGGATGCCCTTGCCCGCCTTCTTCATCTTGGTGAGCACGCGCTTGATGAGCGCCTTGGCATTGCTCTTGGCCCGCTTGCCGCGCCCGCTGTAACGGAAGTCGAAGGAGTCCACATCCATGGAGAAGATGGCGATGTTGCGCTTGGCGAGATAGGCGAGCGCCTCGTCGGAATCCTTGAGGTATGGAAAGCGGAAAAACGGCGCCATGGGCCGCCCGACGGCGAGACGAACCGCGCTGATGGCGGTCTCGATCTCCTCCTCCATCTTGGGCTTGTTCTTCTTCTTGGCGAGGTTCTTGTGGGAGAAGGTGTGGCTGCCGATGGTGTGTCCGCGGCGCGCAACCTCCTTCAGGACCTCGGGCGAGGCGACCGCCTGCTTGCCGGTCGGGAAGAAGGTGGCCTTGGTGCAATGCGCATCGAGAGCGTCGAGTATCTTGGTGGTGCGCCCTTCGAACGGACCGTCGTCGAAGGTCAGCACGATCTCCCCCTTGCGCAGGAAATCATAGGCCTTGTACTGCTGGAGGCCGAACGCCGGGCCGCCCGTGGTGTCGATCTCGACCGTGCGGGCAAGGCCGATGGCATCGGGATTGCCGGCGCAGGAGCCGGATCGCGCCTCGGCCGCCCCGGCGAGGGTGAGAGCGAGCGCGGTGGCGAGGGGTGCCGCCGCCGCGATGGTTCGCAGCGCTCCCGGTGCCCCCAATGCGCGCCGGACCTTCGGCACCCGTCTTGCGCGTTTCAACATGGCCTCTCCTCCGCAAGTGCTGTCGTGATGGCTTGCACGCCTGCAAGCCGCCCTCTCCGGCGCGCATCGCTCGCCGGAACCCCGCCGCGCGGTGTGGCGGCAATGTAGCAAAGGGCTCTGCCGGGGGGAACGGATTTCACTCCTGCCAAGATTCGTGCCGCATGGTGAATCCTTTGCCAATGATCCCTGTTAAGGGCGCCTTGCCCGATGCGCCAGGGCGGCCGATCTGGCTCGCACCGGGCCAATCGTTCGGGTCCGATTCAACATTGCGACCAATATATTGCCTTGAAAACGCGAAGGAATTTACATGTTCTTGGGCTCTCGTTGACATGGTTGCCCGTGCAGGTGAGGCATTGCCCGGCTTGGTGCAGGGTCGGGCGATCCGCTGCCGGAGCGCGACTGCGTGGGCCGGGCCCATGCTCCCGGCGGGACGGGCGCCGGCAGAGTTCAACGGGAGGATGCGAGACCATGGCACGTCCGTTTGTTTCCAGTCTTCGGGAAATCGAGCGCGCGGCCCAATGCGGCGCCGCCGATGCGCTGTTCGAGCTTGGCAAGCACTATGCGACGGGGCGGGATGTGGATGCGGACCTCGTCGCCGCGCATAAGTGGTTCAACCTGGCGGCCATGCGCGGGAATGAGCGCGCACGGCAGTACCGCATGGAGCTTGCGCGGGAGATGAGCCGGGCGGAGGTGCTGGAGGCACAGCGCCAGGCCCGCGAATGGTTGGCCGCCCATTGATGTGGGAGACGATCGGGCCGCGACTCATGCGGCCGTGGCTAGGCTCTGGCGGTGACGGTCCCAGCGCCTGGAGAGCGGCCCGCCGGCCATGTCGGCCCATGGCCTTCAGTTGCAGTCCTTGAAGAAGCTGCGTACGCAGTCATAGGCCGACTTGGCGGCGTCCTTGAGAGTCTCACCCACGGTTCTTGCGGCCTTGCCGACCACCTTGCCCGTCTTCTGCGCCGCCTTGCCGACCTCGGCGCCTGCCGATTTCGCGACATCCGTCGCCGTGCGTCCCGCCTTTCGGGTGACGCCAATGACGGTGTCGCCGGCCTTCTTGACGGTCTCGCCGGAGGCCTCGACGGCGCGGTTGGTGAACTCCACCAGGGTGCGTGGCTCGCCATCGACCGTCTCGCGCGCTCCTGCTCCTGCGGGCGGTCGGGCCTCGCCCTCGGCGAGCTTGCGAAGGATGCGCGGCAGGGGGCCGGAATAGCTGAAACGGCGCTCGATGACGAGGGCGGCGTCCGCGCAGCCGGCTCCGGCATCATCCGCCCGGCGCGCCGTGCATCGGCCGTGCCCGAACTCGCGCGCTATGCGTCGAACGCAGAAATATTGCAGCGCCCGCACCGGCACCGAGACGCCGGGTGTCTCGACGACGCAGCGATAGACCTGGTCGGGCTCGCTGCACACCACGCATTGGCTTTCGCCGGGCTGTTCGGCGCCCGCATGCATGCCGCCGGCCAGCAGGGTGACCGAGAAGGTGGTGGCGGCGACAAGGGCCGTGCGCTTGTCCATGGGTCACATGCCTTTCCGTCGCACCGGCCTGGCCAAGGCGCGAAGGGGCCGCGAAGGGGCCGCGAAGGGGGCGCAAAGGGGGCGCCAAGGCCGCCGGACGCTCCACTCTATCGGAAAAGAGGCCCTGCATCAAAGGCCTGCGGGGACGGGGCGGGGGTGCGCAGAGGCAAGG
>JALUTE010000290.1 GCA_027058255.1 Methyloligella sp.
GCGAGCGCACGGGCGAAGGCGGGGTTCTCGGAAAGAAAGCCATAGCCGGGGTGGACCGCCTCGGCGCCCGTGTCGCGTGCGGCGGCAACGATCCGGTCGATATCGAGATAGGACTGGGCGGAGGGAGGCGGGCCGATCCCCACCGCCTCATTGGCCATGTCCACATGCAGGGCGTCGCGATCGGCCTCGGAATAGACGGCAACACAGGCAATTCCCATGCGCCGCGCCGTCTTGATGATGCGGCACGCGATCTCGCCGCGATTGGCAATCAGGATCTTCGAGAACATGCGCCCGCCCCTGGCCCGAAGACGAATGAGAAGTCTCCGGGCCGGTTTTAGACGTTGCGCCGTGAGGGGTAAACTTCGTCTTTTGTTTCGCTAGACGTCAGTGGGCGGGCTGGACCGGCGAAACCTCGTCGAGAAGCGGCGCCAGGGCGGGGTGGATGTTCGGGCTTTCCTGCCGGATGAAGGCCAGAAGCGCCTGCTCATTGTCGCTGAGCCGGCCGTCGCGGCCGATGTGGTCCGCCAGCCAGTAAGCCTCGCCGGCCGTGATGGTCTCGGCGGTGATGATCTGCTGGCGCTGGGCCTCGAGGCGCGCGAGCGCCCGCTCCTCCGCCGACTGCTCCCGATAGGCGTCGCGCACGGCCGAGAGGCCGCCGGAGACCATGTTGGCGAGAAAGCCGCCGACGCCGCCCCGCTCGGCGAGCCAGGCCTCGCGCCGGAGCGCCTCCCTGCGGCTCGGCACGCTGTAGCCCGAGGCCGCCATCACCGCATTGCCGATGGCCTGGACGAACAGCGCCGGCCAGTCGGGATGGTTGTCGGCGCCTGCGGTCGCCTCGTCAATGGCGAACAGCACCTCGGCCTCGGCCATGGTGATGGCGATGTTCCCGTCGCCCCCGAAAGCGTAGAGCACGCGGCGGAGCATGGCCACATCCTCGGCCGTGACCACGCCGGCACCGGACGGTGTTTCCGCTCGGATGTCGGGTCCGCGCTCGCCCGAGCCCGCGCCATCCGTCTGCGCTTCTGCCTCCGCGTCCACTTCTGTCTCGGCTTCGGCTTCTGCCCCCGTCTGCGCTTCCGTCTCGGCTTCCGCCTCCTCATGCGCGGCATAAGGGCGGGCAGGCGCGCCGTGGATCACCGCATGGCGGACCTGGTCGAGGGCGAAGGCGGAAAGGGACGAGGGCGCCCAGCGTGCGGCATCGAGCACATGGATCACCAATTCGAGATCGGCCTTGCCGCGCACCACGCCATTGCGGGCGATGCGCGCGGTCAGCCAGTCGGCATTCTCGGCGGTCACATAGCCGTGCGGGACGGCCTGGTGGACCAGATAGTCGGTGAGCGCCTCGAGATAGAAGGCGGTCCAGCTCGGGTCCTTCTCGCCGTCCATGCCCTCGAGCGCAATCAGCGCCTCGGCCTCGGCGCGCGACAGGACGCCATCCTCGAAAAAGGCCCGCCTCAATTCGAGAACATCGCTGGGCGTGATCGCGCCCCGCTCGCGCAATGCGTCGAGATCGAACTCCATGCTCTGGCTCATCGCCCTTGTCCCTCGCTGCGTGCTCCGGAGGCCGCGCGCCAGGGGCGCAGGCCATGTGGGCGCAGGCTAGGGCGGCTGCCTTACCATCGCGCTAATGGCGTCGGGCGCGATGACCGCGATGGTGAAGGGGTGGTCAAAAGCTGTAGCCGAAAGCGGCGATCTCGCGCGCATACCAGGCGCTGACGCGCTCGCGCAGCGCTTGCGTATAGTAGCTGCGATAATCCGAGGCGCGGTCCTTCGAGACATTGGTGCGGGGCAGGCTGACGCGCCCCTCGAGGCCGATCGCGGCCATCGCCGTTGCGAAATCGCGCTCGAGATCCTCATAGCGGCCCACGAAATCGAGGCAAATCTCGTCGTCGATGGAATAGAGGTCGAAATTCTCGACATAGGCGCGCTTCTTGTCCCGGTTGAAGGCTTCGAAGCTCGGCCGCCTGTCCTTGTTCTTGGTCTTGTAGTGATACCAGGAGACCTGCCGGTCCCACGGATTGCGCTCGAAGGTGAACTTGTAATAGCTCCGCCACACCTCCTCGCCCACATAGAGGCGCACGCGCCAGGCGGGCATGTGCTCGTAATAGCCGACCGAGGGGTGGTAGTGGCGCTCGGGGCGGGCGAGCAGGCGGCGCCAGAGCGGGCGCCTGGGCACCATGGGATGATCGAGGCGCCAGTTCTGCGCCCGGCGCGAGGGGCGGGTTCCCATCAGCTCGCGCGAGGCGGGCGTGATCACGTCGTCGGGCCCGCAGATCTCCGACAGGGCCGCCTCGATGGAGGTCGAGGCGGTCTTGTAGGTCTTGATGTAGATGAATCTGTGGGCGTGGGAGAGGATCATGGGCGGCGCTGCCTGGTGCGCTATGTGTTGTCGTGTGTGGAGCGGCCAAGGGGCGGGGCCGTGGCGGCTCCCGGCCGCAGAGAAGCACGGGATTCTCATTTGATCAACGCATTGCTGCTAGCGTGCCGGCGATGGCAGACGGGTGCACCGCCCGGGGGGCACGAGCCTGGCAAGGAGAGCTGTGCCGGCCGCCGGTGCGCACGACTTTGGGTATCGCGTCCTTGGTGACGGATGGAGAGGGTCCACCGACATGAGTAGCTTGCAGCCGAGAATTCATCCCTTCGTGCTCTCCGGCGGTTCGGGAACGCGCCTGTGGCCGCTATCGCGCAAGGCCTATCCCAAGCAGTTCCTGACCGACATCGTCGGCGAGGAGAGCCTGTTGCAGGCGGCGTGCCGCCGTCTCGACGACCCGATGTTCGCACCGCCTGTAATTCTCGCGAACGAGGAGCATCGCTTCCTCGTCGCCGAGCAGCTTCGCGAGATCGCCCTCGAGCCGGCCGCCGTGGTTCTGGAGCCGGTGGGGCGCAACACGGCGCCGGCCGCGCTGATCGCGGCGCTCATGGCGGCGCGCTCGGGCGAGGACAGCCTCGTCCTGCTCATGCCGTCCGATCAGGTCATCACCAATGCCGGCGGGTTCCTGCGCACCCTCAGGGCCGGGGCCGAGGCCGCGCGGGACGGCCATTTCGTCACCTTCGGCGTGCACCCCACGGCCCCCGAGACCGGCTATGGCTATATCGAGACCATGGGCGCGGATATGGCCGCGCCCGGCATCGACGCGCTGCCCGACGCGCTCGACGTCGTGCGTTTCGTCGAAAAGCCCTCGGCCGAGAAGGCGCAGAGCTTCATGGAGAGCGGCCGCTTTTTCTGGAATGCCGGGATTTTCCTCGCCTCGGCCGGCAGTTTCATCCAGGCGTTCCGCCGGCACATGCCGGCCATGGTCGATGCCTGCGAGGCGGCCCTGGCGCGGGCCCGCTCGGACCTGGATTTCCTGCGCCTGGATGCCGATGCCTATGGCCGCTGCGAATCCATCTCGCTCGACTATGCCATCATGGAGAAGGTGGAGAGCATCAAATGCGTGCCGCTCCAGAGCGGCTGGAGCGATCTCGGCGCCTGGCCGGCGCTGTGGGAGCTGATGGGCAAGGACGGCGACGGCAATGTGACCCGCGGCGACGTGATCCTGCACGACGTGACCAACAGCTATGTGCAGAGCGCGGACGGGCCTTGCGTGGCCGTGGTGGGGCTCGACGATGTCTGCGCCATCGCCACGCGCGACGCGGTGCTTGTCGCGCCCAAGGACCGGGCGCAGGACGTGCGGGAGATCGTCTCGCGCCTCGCTGCCGACGGCCGCCCGGAGGTCACCCACCATGCGCGCGTCTACCGGCCCTGGGGCTGGTATGAGGGGCTGAGCCTCGGCGGGCGCTATCAGGTGAAATGCCTGATGGTGAAGCCGGGCGCGCGGCTCTCGCTCCAGAGC
>JALUTE010000291.1:0-887 GCA_027058255.1 Methyloligella sp.
CTGATGCCCGCCGCGTCGGCATCGAGCGCCTGCACATAGAGGCCGCCGCGGCGGGCATCAGTGACGACGAGGAGCGAGCGCGGGGCGGGCCCGGAGGCCGTGTCGGTGCGGGCGAGGGCTCGTGCGCCGATGATGCGCAGGCTCGTCTCGGCAACGACGGGAAGGCCCGCCGCAAGGGCAAGGCCCCGGGCCGCCGCAATGGCGACACGCAGGCCCGTGAAGGTGCCGGGGCCGCAGGTGACCGCGATGCGGTCGATGGCGGAGAAGGCGAGGCCCGCCTCGCCCATCACCGCACGGATCATCGGCATGAGCGCCTCGGCATGGCCCCGGGCCATGATCTCGCAGCGGGCGGCCATGATGCGCGCCTTCCCCCCGGGCACTGCCCGCTCGAGCACGGCGGCCGAGCAGGCACCCATGCTGGTATCGAGGGCGAGAATGCTCATGGGGGCAAGCTCCGTCGGTGGCGGGGCGCGCTCGGCCTGGCGCCTCAGAGGATCCTCGCCATCTCGTCGAAGGCGAAACGCGGCGAGCGCGGAAAAAGGCCCCTGGCATCACCATAGCCGAGATTGCACAGGAAGTTCGATTTCACATGTCCCTCGGGGAAAAACTCCGCATCGACCCCGGCATTGTCGAAGCCGGACATCGGCCCGGTGTCGAGGCCGAGGGCGCGGGCGGCGATGATGAAATAGGCCCCCTGCAAGGTGCCGTTGCGAAAGGCGGTCTCTTTGATCACGTCGGGCTTGCCCTCGAACCAGCTCCGCGCCGTCTCGTCATGGGGGAAGAGCTTGTGCAGATGCTCATAGAAGCGCAGGTCATGGCCGATGATGGCGCAAACGGGCGCGGCGCGGGTCTTCTCGCGGTTGCCCTCGGAAAGGTGGGGCAGCAGG
>JALUTE010000291.1:897-11363 GCA_027058255.1 Methyloligella sp.
CACAATGCCTGGCAGGCGCGCCTTGGCTTGCGAAGATTTCACGAACAGGATGCGGGCGGGTGAGCAATTGGCGCTGGTGGGCCCCATGCGCAGGATCTCGACGAGCTCGCGCAGGAGGGCATCGGGCACGTCCCGCGCCTGCCAGGCATTGTGGGTGCGGGCCTCGAGAAAGATCTGGTCGAGCGCATCGCGCGAAAGTCTCTCGGTCATGGGATGTCGGTCCTTCCTGGATTGGCGGTGCGTCCTGGTATTGGCGGCGCGTCTCGGAGCGGCCGGGGGCCGCGCGCGCTTGTCCGGTCGCTGTTGGGCATGAGCGCCCCGCCCTGTCAAGGCGGTCGCGCGTGGCGCCTCCCTTGCGCGGCTTTGTGCCTTGACGGGCCGCGCCGGGCTCTGCCAAGACCTCTCGCCGATCCTTTCCCCGAGAGATGTCCGCTGCCCAGGGGCCTTGCATGCGCCGGCGACTGCCCATCACACGTGATCTGCGCTACCGGCTGGAATATGCGTTGCTGCGGCTGGTCGTGGGGGCCGTGCGGCTCTTTCCACTCGACACCGCCTCCTGGCTTTCGGGCCGCGTCTGGCGCCTTCTCGCACCGCATGGGCGCCGGCACAGGCGGGCGCTCGGCAATCTCGCCCGGGCGTTTCCCGAGATGAGCGAGGCCGAGCGCGAGCGCATCGCCCGCGCCATGTGGGAGAATCTCGGCAAGGTGATGGCGGAGACCATGCAACTCGACCGCATCCTCGCCGAGCCCGAGCGGATCGAGAATGCGAGCGAACGGGTGCTGGCGCGCTATCGCGGTCGGGCCGGGGCCATTATCGGCGTGACCCTGCACATGGGCAATTGGGAGCTCGCGGCCTGGCCGCTCACCGCCATCGGCGCCCGTCCGGCCGCCATCTACCGGCTGGTGAAGAATCCCTATGTGGACCGCTATTTGCGCGAGCAGCGGCGTGACCTCTATCCGGGCGGGCTCCTCGCCAAGGGCAAGGCCCATGGCAGCAATGAGGAGGGGCGGCGCACGGCGCGGCAGATCATGGACTATGTGCGCCGCGGCGGGCGGCTCGGCATCGTGGCCGATCTCTATGACAAGAAAGGCGTGCCGGTGCCCTTCTTCGGCCATCCGGCCAAATCGACGCCCGTTCCGGCCATGCTCGCCCGGCGCACGGGGGCGCGCATTTTCGTCGCCCGCTGCCTGCGTGTCGGGGGCGGTGTGCGGTTTCGCATCGAGGCCGAGGAGATCCGCGTGCCCCGCAGCCGCAATCAGGGCGACGACATCCGCTGGATCACGGCCGAGATTCAGAGGCGGTTCGAGACATGGGTCCGCGAGACGCCCGAGCAATGGATGTGGTCGAACCGGAAATGGGAGTAAGAGATCTTATCCATAAAGCGGAAAGACATGCAGTCATTTTTCATTGGATTGACCGCGTGGGATATTGCGAAGTCTCTGCCGGATTGCTAAGAACCGCTCCGAAGGGCGCGAGACACTACAACGACCAAGCGTTGAGGAGGGGCGGCATGAGCAGGGTGGCGATATGTCTTGCAATCATGCTCGGAGTGGGTGGTTGCGCGACCATCACCAGGGGTACGACCCAACTCGTGGCCATTGACACGCCCGGTGTACCGGGAGCGACATGCACCCTCGCCTCCGAGGGCATCGGAACGCAGACCGTGGTGACGCCAGCGTCCATCAAGCTCGAGAAGAGCCGCCACAACATCAAGGTGGTCTGCAAGAAGGACTGCTACAATGATGGTATCGGCGTCATCAATTCGAGCATGGAAGGCATGACCGCCGGGAACATCATCCTGGGCGGCGTAATCGGCCTCGGCGTCGATGCGGCCACGGGGGCGATGAACCGCTACACGCCGCAATTGCAGGTCACCATGGTGCCGATCCCGAATTGCCGGCGCCCCCGCGGGCGGGTCTGAGGCATCGCTTCGCGCCTTGTCGGCGGCGGGGTGCGCCCCGTCCCCGCTCCTTCGCGCCCTATGGTCCCGGTTGCCCCGCAGCGGTGTTCGCTCTTGCCGTTCCCGTCTCGTCGGGCCGTGGCGGTCCATGCGTGGCGTGCGCGCGCTCTTGATCGAAAGAGCCTCTTTCGCGATGGCGCGGGGCGCCCTACAGTCCGGGTGATCGAAGCCACGACGCCCGGAGCCTTCCCATGACCTATCGAGCCCCGACGGACGACATTCTCTTCGCTCTCGACACGGCCGCAGGGCTGCCCGGCCTGGTCGAGCGCGGCGTGCTCGAGGGGGTGGACGGCGATCTGGTCAAGGCGATCGTCGAGGAAGCGGCGCGCTTTGCCGAGGAGGAGCTGGCGCCCCTCAACCGGGTGGGCGACATCCAGGGCGCGCGGCTGGAGAACGGGACCGTCGTCGTGCCCGAGGGCTGGACGGACGCCTACAGGAAATGGACGGACGCGGGCTGGGCGGCCCTGCCGGGGCCGGTGGATTATGGCGGGCAGGGCCTGCCCAATGTGCTCTCCATGGCGGTGTGCGAGATCTGGAACGCGGCCAATCTCGCCTTCGGTCTCGCGCCGCTCCTGACCCAGGGCACGGTGGATGCGCTTGTGCTCGAAGGCTCGGACGCGCTCAAGCAAACCTACCTGCCGAAGCTCGTCTCGGGGGAATGGTGCGGCACCATGAACCTGACCGAGCCGCAGGCGGGCTCCGATCTCGGGCTGCTCAAGACCCGGGCCGAGCCCCAGGGTGATGGCAGCTACCGGCTCTATGGGACCAAGATCTTCATCACCTATGGCGAGCACGAGATGACGGAGAACATCTGCCATCTGGTGCTGGCCCGGCTGCCCGATGCGCCCCCCGGTACCAAGGGCATCTCCCTTTTCCTGGTGCCGAAATATCTGGTGAACGAGGACGGCACGCTTGGCGCGCGCAACGACGTGGTGTGCACGGGCCTCGAGCACAAGCTCGGCATTCATGCCAGCCCCACCTGCGTCATGACCTATGGCGACAAGGAGGGCGCGGTCGGCTACATGGTCGGCGAGCCCCATCGCGGGCTCAAGGCCATGTTCATCATGATGAACGCAGCGCGGCTCGCCGTGGGCGTTCAGGGCGTGGCGGTGGCGGAGCGGGCGACGCAGGCGGCCATGGCCTATGCCCGCGAGCGCCGCCAGGGCCGCGCGCTCGGCGCGCCGAGGGATGCGGGGCCCGCCCCCATCATGGTGCACCCCGATGTGCGGCGCATGCTCATGACCATGCAGGCGCTCACCGGCGCCGCCCGGGCGATCTGCCTGGCGACCGCCGTGGCGGGGGATGTGGCCGAGCGCAGCAGCGATGCCGCCGAGCGCGCCCGCGCCGAGGGGCTGCGTGCCCTGCTCACACCCGTCGCCAAGGCCTTCTCCACCGACATCGGTGTGGAGGTTGCCTCCCTCGCCATCCAGGTGCATGGCGGCATGGGCTATATCGAGGAGACGGGCGCGGCGCAGTTCTATCGCGATGCGCGCATCCTGCCCATCTATGAGGGCACGAACGGCATTCAGGCCATCGACCTCGTCACCCGCAAGCTGCCCCTGGAGAACGGCGCCGTGCTCCAAGCCTATGTCGCGGAGATGCGCGAGACGGCCGAGGCGGTGCGCAATTCCAACCAGCCGGGCTTCGGCGCCATGGCCGAGCGGCTGGACGAGGCGCTCGGCGCGCTCGAGGGGGCCTCGCGCTGGCTCGGGCAGGCCCTCGCCAAGGGGGATGTCGCCTCGGCGCTGGCAGGCGCCACGCCTTACCTGCGCCTCTTCGGCCTCACCGCGGGCGGCACCTATCTCGCGCGGGGCGCCCTCGGCGCGGCGCGGGCCGGCGCGGGCGACGGGGCGCGGCCGATCGTTCTTGCGCGCTTCTTTGCCGAGACCCTGCTGACCGAGGCGCCCGCGCTCGCACGCACCATCACCGATGGCGCCGGCGCGCTCGCGGCCGCCGGGACGCTTTTCGACGCTTGAACATTGCCGTAGGATTTGGAGGGCGTGAGAAAGGCACCGCAGCCGCTGTGCCGGGTGGCGAGGGGCATCGTCCGGGCGATGGCGATCTTGATAATGAGGTTGAGATGAGCGCAAGCAGCGAAGTGATCCGCGCCGGTCGCATTGTCATCGATCCGGCCATATGCAACGGGAAGCCGGTCATTCGGGGCATGCGGATCACCGTGGAGACCATTCTCGAGTTTCTCGGTGCCGGCGAGAGCGAGGCGGAAATCCTGAAACAATATCCCATGCTCGAGCACGAGGACATTCTGGCCTGCCAAGCCTTCGCGGCCAGATTGATGAAGGGCCGATATGCCGTGCAGTTGACAGAGTGAGGTCCGGCATCTGTTGAGGCGTTGGCCCCGCCGCGCGGTGAGCGCCGTCTTTTGTTCGGCGATGGTGGCGCCTGGGAACAGGGGTTGTCGCGCAAAAGGCCGTGTGGTCGCAAGGTGCAGGAGGCAGGATGATGGCGGGTGAGGGTGTGGTCCGGGTCGAGACGGTGGATGGCGTTCAGACCTTGCGCATCCACCGGCCGGAGAAGAAGAACGCCCTCACCGGCCCCATGTACGAGACCATGACCGAGGCGCTCTCGGCGGGCGACTGGTCGGACGAGGTGGCCGTGCATCTCTTCCTCGGCAGGGAGGGCATCTTCACGGCAGGCAACGATCTGGGCGAGTTCCTGGCCTTTGCCGAGGATGGCGCGCTCGGCGTTCACGTCGTCCGGTTCCTGCGCGCGCTCGTGGAGACCCGCAAGCCCATGGTCGCCGCCGTCGACGGGCTCGCCATCGGCATCGGCACCACCATGTTGCTGCATTGCGACCTCGTCTATGCGAGCCCTGCGGCGCGCTTTGCCACGCCCTTTCTCGATCTCGGTCTCGTGCCCGAGGCGGCCTCGAGCCTTCTCATGCCGCAGCGCATGGGCCATGCCTGGGCCTTCGAGATGCTGTGCCTCGGCGAGACGTTCGATGCCGAGAAGGCCTGGACCGCCGGCATCGTCAACGCGATCGTGCCATCGGAGGGTCTCGAGGCCCACGCCATGGACGCGGCGCGCCGCCTTGCCGCCAAACCCGCCGAGGCCCTGGCCGAGGCGCGCCGGCTCCTGCGCCAGTCCACCGAGGCCGAGGTCGTGGCGCGCATGGAGGAGGAGACGGCGCTCTTTGCCGAGCGGCTGGCCTCGCCGGAAGCGCGGGAGGCCTTCTCCGCCTTCCTCGAGAAGCGCCCGCCCGACTTTGCCAAGCTGCGTCGCGCGCCCAAGCCTGGTGCATAGGTGCGGGGCCTGTTGCGCCTTGCGCGATGGGCGCGGCGCGGCCTGAAATTCGGCGTCTTGCTGTGCTAAGGCTCGCCCCATGACCGGCGGAAGATGCTCCCTTGCCTCGCTGTTGATCGGGCGCGTTGCCGCGCTCGCTCTCCTGCTCGCATGCGCGGCCCCTGCGCCAGTGCATGCGGGATGGCGCACATGGCTTTCGCGGGCCCCGAGCACGCCCTTGGGCGAGGCCGAGCGCTTCGTGCGGGGCCTGCCGCCTGCCCGGCGCGCCGGCGCGCTCGCCGTGAGCGGGCTTGCCGAGGGCCATTGGCGCCTCACCAATGGCGCGGGCGAGGTGGTGACCGCCCGCGGGCGAGACGAGCTCGCGCGGGCCCTCGCCTGGCTCGCGCCCCGCGCCTCCGATCTCGGGCCCGCCGGTGCGGGTGCTAGGGCCGGGTTGCGCCTCTACCTCTCGGCGTCCACGCTGTTTGCTGATCGCGCGCGGCTCGCGGAGCTGCCGCCCGGCACGGCCTTGCACCTCGTCTTTTCCGGCCGGGCCTATCCGCTCGGCCAGATGTCCGGCCCGAAAGGGACCGTGCTCCTCGCCCGCGTGGGCCGGCGGCTGTGGGTGCGCCTGGAGGACGAGCCGCGCCTGCGCGAGGCGCTTTGGCAATTGCGCCGCCCGCTCTCCCATGCTGGCCTGCGCGTGCTGAGCCTCGATGCCGAGGCACCGGACCGGCTCGCCCGGCGTGTCCCCCGGCAGGGCGCCGCTGCGGCGGCGCCCATCGAGCCCGTGAACCCCTACCGCCTCGCCCGTGCGCTCGGCGCGGCTGCTGGCGATCTCGTGCTGGTGAGCGGGCGCGTTGAGGGCGATCTCCTGTGGTTCAAGGGCGGGCGCGGTCCCGAGCGAAGCGTGCTTCTGAACGATGTTCTCGGCGCAGGCGAGGCGGCGGATGCCAACCTTCTGGTGCTGGATGCGCCGAGCGGGCGCCAGCCCGGAACGCGCAACATGCTCTGGCTCGCGGCGGGGCTCACGGGGCTGGATGAGGCCATGCGGGCCGGCACGCTTGGCGGGCTCCTGGTGGCGCTTGCCGGGGCGGGCGAGTCCCCCCTCGTCGTCTCGGTCGAGCCGCCTGCGAGGCGCGGCACGCATGTTGCCCTGCGGGCCGAGCCTGTTGCCGGAATCGCGCCGTCCGGGGCGAGGCGGCCCCAAGGGGAGGGCACGGGGGTTGTGGGCATGATGAGGTCGCTTCTCACCGAGGTGGTTGCCTCCGTGAGCGGAGATGTGAGCGCATCGCGCATCCTGGCGCGCCTGCAGAGCGCGGCCCACGCCTACGAGCTCTCCCGCCGCATTGTGCCCGGAGTGCCGTCGCGCATTCAGCACGCCTATGTGGGGCTTCTGACCCTCGGCCTGCTGATCCTGCCCGTGGCGCTCGGCTGGTGGCGGCGGCTGTTCGAGGAGGATGCCGGCGAGGATTACCGTTATCGCGCCGCCCATCTCCTCGCCCGCATCATTGATCATGCGCTCTTTGCGCTGGTCTTTCTGCCGCTCGCCGCCGCTCCTGCCTTCGTTGTCGGCGCCGGCCGTGCCATGATGGGCGGGCTTGCGCGACGCGCGAGAGGACACGGTGCACAAAGCGGGAGGTCAGAGGGACATGACGCGAAGCCTTGCGGGTAAGACGCTCTTCATCACCGGCGCGAGCCGCGGCATTGGCCTCGCCATCGGCCTCAGGGCGGCGAGGGACGGGGCCAATGTCGCCATCGCCGCCAAGACGGCGGAGCCGCACCCGAAGCTGCCGGGCACCATCTTCACCGCGGCCGAGGACATCGAGAAGGCGGGCGGCAAGGCCCTGCCGCTCGTCTGCGACATCCGCTTCGAGGACCAGGTGGAGGCGGCGGTCGCCAGGACGGTGGAGACCTTCGGCGGCATCGACATCTGCGTGAACAATGCGAGCGCCATCCAGCTCACCGGCACGCTGGACACGCCCCTGAAGCGCTTCGATCTCATGTGGCAGGTGAACGCGCGCGGCACCTTCCTGGTCTCGAAGACCTGCATTCCGCATCTGGAGAAGGCGGCAAACCCGCACATCCTCACCCTCTCGCCGCCCCTCGACCTGAAGCCCAAATGGTTCGCGCGCCACGTGGCCTATTCCGTGACCAAATACGGCATGAGCATGCTGGTGCTCGGCCTGGCGGCGGAGCTGCGCGAGAAGGGCATCGCGGTGAATGCGCTCTGGCCGCGCACCACCATCGCCACCGCCGCCATCGCCAATATCGTCGGCGGCGAGGCCATGCTGCGGGCAAGCCGAAAGCCCGACATTCTCGCCGATGCCGCGCATCTCATCTTCACCCAGGATGCACGGCGCTTCACCGGGCAATTCCTCATCGACGACAGCCTGCTCGCCGCCCACGGCGAGACGGATTTCGACAAGTACCGCGTCGATCCGAGCGTCGATCTTCAGCTCGATTTCTTCGTGCCCGACGAGCCGCCGCCGCCGGCACCGCTCAGCCGCGTGACGTCGGCGTAGCGTCGCCTGTCGCGCCCTCGTCGGGCTCGGTGCCGAAGACGCGGGCGAAGATCGTATCCACATGGCGGGTGTGATAGCCGAGATCGAACAGGGCTTCGAGCGTCTGTCCATCGAGTGCCTTCGCCACATCCGGGTCGGCCTTGAGCAGGCTCAGGAAATCCACCTTGCCATCGCTTTCCCAGACCTGCATGGCGTTGCGCTGGACGATCCGGTAGGCGTCCTCACGCCCCACCCCCGCCTGGGTGAGGGCGAGCAGGACACGCTGGGAGTGGATGAGCCCGCCGAGGCGGTCGAGATTGGCGCGCATGCGCTCCGGATAGACGACGAGCCTGTCGATGACGCCCGTGAGCCGGGCGAGGGCGAAGTCGAGGGTGACGGTGGCATCGGGGCCGATCATGCGCTCGACCGAGGAGTGGGAGATGTCCCGCTCATGCCAGAGGGCCACGTTCTCCATCGCCGGCTGGGCGTAGGCGCGCACCATGCGGGCAAGGCCGGTGAGATTCTCCGTCAGAATCGGATTGCGCTTGTGCGGCATGGCCGAGGAGCCCTTCTGCCCGGGGGAGAAATACTCCTCCGCCTCGAGCACCTCGGTGCGCTGCAAATGCCGGATCTCGACCGCCAGCCGCTCGATGGAGGAGGCGATGACCGCGAGGGTTGCGAAGAACATGGCATGGCGGTCGCGGGGGATGACCTGGGTCGAGATGGGCTCGGGCCGGAGCCCGAGCTGTTCCGCCACATGGGCCTCGACGTCGGGCGGCACATTGGCGAAGGTGCCGACGGCGCCCGATATGGCGCAAGTGGCAATGTCCTCCCGGGCGGCGGCAAGGCGGGCACGGGCGCGGGCGAACTCGGCATGGAAGGTGGCGAGCTTGAGGCCGAAGGTGGTGGGCTCGGCATGGATGCCATGGCTGCGGCCGATGCAGGCGGTGTCCTTGTGCTCGCGGGCGCGCCGCTCGAGTGCCGCAAGGAGGGCCGCGAGATCGGCGTCGAGCAGGTCGGCGGCACGGGTGAGCTGGACATTGAAGCAAGTGTCGAGAATGTCGGATGAGGTCATGCCCTGATGCACGAAGCGCGCCTCGGGGCCGACGATCTCGGCGAGATGGGTGAGAAAGGCGATGACGTCGTGCTTGACCTCGCGCTCGATCTCCTCGATGCGGGCAACGTCGAATGTGGCCTTGCCGCCCTTCTCCCAGATGGTCTCGGCCGCCGCGCGCGGGATGATGCCGAGCTCCGCCATCTTGGTGGCGGCATGGGCCTCGATCTCGAACCAGATGCGGAACTTGGTCTCGGGGCTCCAGATGGCGGCCATCTCGGGCCGCGAATAGCGTGGGATCATGGCGGCTCATCCCATGGAGGTCTGCAGCCGGCATCAGCTGAGCAAACCTGGCAAAGACGGGTTCTTGGCGAGGCGGGGAAGCACACCAAGTATCCCCCTACCCGCGGCGTCTGCTGCCTAGCAGAGCCGAGCAAGCCAGGCAATGGTGCCGCGTTGCCGCAACGATGTCAGTAGCGCCTCAACCGGTAGCCGCCGGCAATGAAGCGCCGATCGGGCCCTTCGAAACCATGCCGAAAGACGCTGATGATGACGACATAGACATCGTCACCATCTGGCGGCCTGTAGCGCAGAATGTCGGAGATTGCATAGTTGAGGGGGCAGCCGCGGCTCTTTGGGATGCGACCATCTTCATGGAGGAGTTGGCGGCGCCCGCCGCTCAGGCGGACCGAAAGGCGAAAGCCCTGGGTGGGCAGATCGGTATAGCGCGCGCAGTCGCCCGCACGAAGCGGATACTCCGAAAGCCGAAAAGTCGCGCCTGGCCCGGGCGGGTAGCGCTCATTGAGGGCAACTGTGACGGTGTGGGGGTCGGCGCTCAGCTCACTGACGGGATTAGAGGCCAGAAGGCGGCCGCGCGGCGCGATGCCGAGCCGGCGCAACATGGCCGCGGCGCGCGCCTTGGCGCGCCGGCGTGCCCGGCGGAGCGGTATGCTTTCATCGGTTATCCGGACGCGGAAGGGCGAGCCCCGCACCCAGCGGTTGCGCACCGTGTCGATGACATAGATGTTGGCATAGGGAAACCCCGAGCCGTCTTCGATTCCGTACTCCTCAAAGGCGAAGTAGTCGCCGTCGCGTGAGAAGCCGAGGATTTGGCGCTCGGCCATGTCGCCGGCCCGCGCAGGCGCGGCCCACAGCGCCGCCACGGCCAGAACCAGAATGAGAAACCACCCAACAATAGGCCGGACGGTGGCGTGGGCGCTTTCTCCCATCGAGATGAACACGCGGGCGCGGGCGCTGTCTCCTGTCGCGGGGCGAATAGCGGGCATGTGTAATCTCCCATATGAGCAAAACAGGTTGCGCTTGCGGCCTTCCTCCCAATTAGACAGCAAAGACGACCTGAACGGAAACTGAAGATCAACTGAAGATAAAGAACCGCGAGAAGCCCGGGAGCCGCGAGATGGCGGCTTAAGCCGCGCGGGTGCTGCTTTGGCACGCGAACGGCGGGCGGGCGTGCTCAACGCCTGAAGCAGGCGATGAAAAGGGCGCCGCCGGCCAGCAACAAAAGGATATGCAACTCAAGCGCATTCAAGACGAACAATCGATAGGAGAAGGCGCCGTCATAGGCGCTCCAGAGCGGCTCCGATCTCAGGCCCACAAGGAGACGCCGCTCAACATAGGAGTCGTCGACAAAAACAAGGTTGGTCAGGAGAATGCAAACCCCGCCCCAAATGCTGAAAGCGAGCAAAAG
>JALUTE010000292.1 GCA_027058255.1 Methyloligella sp.
GTCTGGCGCCCGCCTGCTCGCCCCGAGCCGCGCGAAGGAGAGGGAAGAGCGTTGACGCCGCCGGGCGTGACTGGATCGCGGGCGCCAGACATCGCGGCTTTCCGAGCGATCAGATGAACCCGCGCCTGCGCAGGGTCTCGAGTATGCGCTCCACATGCGCCTCGGCACTCTCGCGCGCCGTGTCGAGCCGAAGCTCCGCCTGCTCGGGCGGCTCGTAAGGCGAATCGAGCCCCGTGAAATTGGCGATCTGCCCGGCCCGCGCCTTGGCATAGAGGCCCTTGGGGTCGCGCCGCTCGCACACCTCCAGCGGGGCATCGACGAAAATCTCCAGAAACGCGCCGTCCTCGAACAGGCGCCGGGCCATGCGTCGCTCCGCCCGGAAGGGGGAGATGAAGGACACCATGACGATGAGTCCCGCATCGACCATGAGTCTCGCGACTTCGGCCACGCGGCGGATGTTCTCCACCCGCTCGGCATCGGTGAAGCCGAGGTCCCGATTGAGGCCATGGCGCACATTGTCGCCGTCGAGCACATAGGTGTGGCGTCCGAGGGCGTGCAGGCGCTTCTCCAGCAGATTGGCGACGGTGGACTTGCCCGAGCCGGAAAGGCCGGTGAACCAGAGGCAGCAGGGGTGCTGGCCCTTGACGGCGGCCCGGGCGCTGCGGTCCACGTCGAGGGCCTGCCAGGGGATGTTGCGCGCGCGCCTGAGCGCAAAGCGGATGGCGCCCCAGGCGACCACGGCGGCGCTGTCCGCATCCTCGAGGACGAAGCGGCCGGTCGCCGGGTTGTCCTCGCCCGAGTCGAATCCGATGGACCGCTCGAAGGCGACATTGACATAGCCAATCTCGCCCCGATGCAGCCGTTTGGCGGCGAGAGAGGCGAGATGGTCCACGTCCAGGCGATGCTTGAGCCGCGTCACCGTGGCACCGACATATTGGCCGGCGCAGCGCGCGCGATAGGGCCGGCCGGGGAGCAGCGGTGCCTCGCCCGTCCAGAAGAGGTCCGCCGCCACCTGGTCGGCCCATTCGGGCCGGCTGCGGGGCGTGGCGATGAGATCGCCATGCGACGCGCCGAGCGGCGCGTCCAGAGCGAGGCGCAGAGTCGGGCCGGGCGAAGGATCGTTCATGTCGCGCTCGTGGCGCGAGCCGGTCGCCTGCGCCATGGCGACGATCCGCGTAACACGCGCGCTGCGCCCGCTCGCCACATGCAGCACGTCCTCGCCGGGCTGGATGGCACCGCTCAGAAGACGGGCCGTGAGCTGGCGGCCGCCGTCCCCCGTCTCATCCTCGCCGGGCTCCTTGGGTGCCAGCACGCTCATGCGCAGCGGGGCATCGCCGCCCGTCTCGCCATCGGCGCGCGTGACGAGAAAATCCGCAAGCGTCGGGCCGTCATGCCAGGGCGCTCGGTCCGTCGGCTGATGGATGTTCTCGCCCTGTCGGCTCGAGACCGGAATGCAGGGAAGGGCCTCGATGGCGAGCGTTGCCGCGAGGTTACCTGCCGCATCTGTCACGGCGCGAAAGCCCGCCTCGCGCCAGCCCGCATCGGCCATGTCATCGACGAGAAGGGCGATTTGCGGCGCGCCCAGAAGGTGGGCGAGATGGATGAGCCGTCGCGTCTCGCTGTCGAGCCCAGCGCCGGGCGCCGCGAGGATGAGGGCGAGCCTGGAGCCCGCCAGCGCCGCTGCGAGCGCCCGTTGCTGCCCGGCCCCGTCGGGCGGCACGAGCGCCTGCATCGGCCGGCCATCGAGCATCAGCGTAACCGAGCCCGGCTGGCCGTTCGCCTCTCCCGCGCGCTCCGCCGTCTGCGCCTCGCCAAGATGCGCAAGAACGGCAGCGCGGGCGCGTGCCGTCGCGCCGCACAGGGTGAAAGAGAACGAAGCGGCCTCGCCGCCTTCGCCCGGGCGCACTGGAAGTGGGCTATCCATCGGCCGGTCCACGCTCGTCGGCGAGGTCTTCGCGAAAGCGGTTGGTGATCGGATAGCGCCGGTCGCGGCCGAAATTGCGCCCCGAGATCTTCACCCCCGGCGCCGCCTGCCGGCGCTTGTACTCGGCGAGATAGAGCATGCGCTCCACCTTGGCCACCGTTTCCGGCGCATGCCCCCGGGCAACGATGTCCGCAAGCGGCATCTCGCCCTCCACCAGGCAACGGAGAATGTCATCGAGCACCTCATAGGGCGGCAGCGTGTCCTGATCGGTCTGGTTTTCCCTCAGCTCCGCCGAGGGCGCCTTGGTGATGACGTGCTCCGGGATGACGACGCCCTCCGGCCCGAGGCAACCCTTGGGCCGTGTGGCGTTGCGAAAGCGCGCAAGCGCATAGACCTCGGTCTTGTAGATGTCCTTGATGGGATTGAAGCCGCCATTCATGTCGCCATAGAGGGTGGCATAGCCCACCGACATCTCCGACTTGTTGCCGGTCGTGACCAGCATGGGGCCGAGCTTGTTGGAGACCGCCATGAGAAGGGTGCCGCGCACGCGGGACTGGATGTTCTCCTCCGCCGTGTCGGGGGGCAGGTCGTCGAAGATGGGCGCGAGCGCCGAGAAAAAGCCCTCGACCGGCGCGGCGATGGGCAGCGTCTCGTAGCGAAGGCCGAGGGCTCTCGCCACGGCGGCGGCATCGGCAAGGCTTGCCTCGCTGGTGTAGCGCCAGGGCAGCATCAGCGCCTGAACCCTCTCGGGCCCCAGGGCATCGACGCAGATGGCGGCGGTGAGCGCGGAATCGATGCCGCCGGAGAGGCCGAGCACGACGCCCGGAAAGCCGTTCTTGTTCACATAGTCGCGCAGCCCCGTCACGCAGGCAAGCCAGGCCGCCGCATAGCCCTCCTCGACGAGCACCCGCGTGCCCCGCTCGCAGGCCCAGGCGCCGTCCCCTCCATCGCGCCGCCAACGGGTGATGGCAAGCTGCTCCTCCCAGGCGGGAAGCTGCACCGCAAGGCTGCGATCCCCATTGAGCACGAAGGACGCCCCATCGAAGGCGAGCTCGTCCTGCCCCCCCACCTGATTGACATAGAGCAGCGGCAGCCCCGTCTCCGTCACCCGCGCGACCGCGACATTCATGCGCTGCTCCGCCTTGGCGCGGGAGAAGGGCGAGCCATTGGGTGCGATCAGCAACTCGGCGCCGGTCTCGGCCAGGCACTCCGGCACCTCGTCCGACCAGATGTCCTCGCAGATGGGAACGCCGAGGCGCACGCCGCGAAAGTTCACCGGCCCCGGCATGGGGCCCGGCGCGAAGATGCGCTTTTCGTCGAAAACGCCGTAATTTGGCAGCTTCACCTTGGCGCGCATGGCCGCGACCGCGCCGCCGTCGAGCAGGACCACCGCATTGTGCACGCCGTCCCCCTCGCCCTCGCGCCAGACCGTGCCCATGAGCATGGCCGGGCCGCCATCGGCGGTCTCGCCGGCGAGTTCCTCGAGCGCGCGCCGCGCGGCCGCAACGAAGGCGGGCTTGAGCACCAGGTCCTCGGGCGGGTAGCCGGTGATGAAAAGCTCGGAGAAGACGACGAGGTCGGCGCCCTGGCGGGCGGCCTCTCCGCGCAGCCGCCGGGCGAGCGCCGCATTGCCGGCGATGTCGCCGACGACGGGGTTCGCCTGGGCGATGGCAATGGTGAGATGGTTTTCGATGGAACCGGCCATGGCGCGCAAACTAGCCGCGGGCATGAGCGCAGGCAACAGGGCCCATTGGTCGCGCCGATGGCCGCCGGGAGGGCATCCGGCGGCAATGGGCATGATGGGCACGAGCCGGGGCTTGCCAAGCGAGGCGGCTGGGCGCAAGCTCTCATTGTGAAGGGGCGCGCCATTGCACAAGGATCGCAGCATGACGAAG
>JALUTE010000293.1 GCA_027058255.1 Methyloligella sp.
CTCCAGCACCGCCTCGACGAGCTGGGCGGCCGCCCGCCGGGGGGCAAGCCCGACCCGGAAGGCCCGCGCCCGGCGCAGGGCGCGGGCGCCGTCCGCCTTCTCCTGCGGCTTGCCCCTGCGCGCCTGTGAGCCCGACGTCACCGCGGATCAGCCCCACGGCCCGCGGGATTCGTCCTCCGCGCTCTCGGCGGTGCGCTCCCAGGGGCCGCGCGCCTCGCCGACGCGCACCGGCTCTCGGCCCGGCGGCTCGAGCTGGCCCCACTCCTCGGCCAGCGCCTCCAGCCGCTCGATGCGGCTCTCCACGGCGGGATGGGTCGAGAACAGGCTGTCCACGCCCCGCCCCGAGAGCGGATTGATGATGAACATGTGCGCCGAGGCCGGGTTTTCCTCCGCCGTCTCCATGGGCACGCGCTCGGCTGCGCCGGCGATCTTCTCCAGCGCCGAGGCGAGCCAGAGCGGCCTCTGGCAGATCCAGGCACCGAGCTTGTCGGCCTGATACTCCCGCGAGCGGCTGATCGCCATCTGCACCAGCATGGCGGCAAACGGCGCAAGCAACACCACGAGGAGCACGCCAATCCACCCCAGCGGATTGTTGTTGTTGCGGCTGCCGCCGAACCAGAAGCCGAACTGGGCAAGCATGGAGATGGCGCCGGCAATGGTGGCGGTCATGGTCATGATGAGGGTGTCGCGGTTTTTCACATGGGCGAGCTCATGCGCCATGACGCCCGCCACCTCCTCCTTGGAGAGAATCTCCAGAAGCCCCGTCGTGGCCGCGAGGGCGGCATTTTCCGGGTTGCGGCCCGTGGCAAAGGCATTGGGCTGCGGGCTGTGCAGCACATAGAGCCGGGGCATGGGCAGGTCCGCATTCTCGGCGAGCTGGCGCACGATGGAGGCGAGCTCGGGGGCGCTTTTCTCGTCCACCTCGACGGCGTTGTGCATGCGCAGCACGATCTTGTCCGAGTTCCAGTAGCTGAAGCCATTCATGGCGAGAGCAACGAGAAAGGCGATGATCATGCCGCCCTCACCGCCGATGACATAGCCGACCGCCATGAAGAGGGCCGTCAGCACCGCCAGAAGGATGGCCGTCTTGAGATAGTTCATGTCGTTCTCCTCCGCCCCATCCCCGTCTTCCCGCCTTGTCGGCACCCGCCTCGGCCCGCCGCGACCACGAGAATCATGCGCTTGCTATATAGGCGCGAAATGCCGGCCCGGCCAGATGATGCGACCATCTTCCGGTGATAAGGCTGCGGGCGGCAAAGTGCAGTTTGTTGTTGAAAAGTGCCCGGCACGTGGCCTGGGGTTTTGACATTTGCCCGGCTGCACGTAAAAAGAGCAGTTATAGGCATTTGGCAACCTGCCGTTTACGTAAACTGCGGCATGCCAGCGTCTTTCGAGGCGAATCACACGCACCATCGGGCAAGTCTGGCCCGGCCGAGCGATACGCGCCAAGGCCGGGCCTTTTTTGTCGCCGCAGTGTCTCGCGCCCCGTCAGCTCGCCGATTGATGCTTGAACTCGCGTGCCCGGCCCGGCATGAATGGCGGATTGCGGCAAGAGCTCGGGGCCCATGCGCGTTCCCTTCGTACCCAATACGGTCAAGCTTCTCCTCGCCGTTCTGGTCGTGGCGTTTCTGGTCGCCGTGAGCGAGGGCTACATTCCGGATCGCTACTCCCCCTTTGCGACCGTCGACCTCGAGGATCCTTATGCCTTTTTCGTGGACTGGCGCCTCTCCCAGCTCGGGGCAGACCGTGCGACGTGCAAGCGCGTCTTCGCCTCGCCTCTCATCAAGGCGCGGCCCGCGGCCGACAAGCCCATCCGCGACGGCTGCGGCTGGGTGAACGCCTTTCGCGTCTCCGAGCTTGCCGGCGCCCGCCTCTCTCCCATCGTTCTGCGCTGCCCGGAGGCGGCGGCGCTCGCCATGTGGATGGCGCATGTGGTCCAGCCCGCTGCCCGGCGCCATCTCGGCGCGCGCATCACGCGCATCCGCCATGTCGGGGGGTACGCCTGCCGCAACATTCGCGGCTGGATCACCAAATATGTGAGCTGGCGCAGCGAGCACGCCAAGGCCAATGCCCTCGACCTCACCGGCTTTCAGCTCTCCAACGGCCAGTCCGTCTCCATCGCCCGCCACTGGACCCGTGGCGGCCCCAAGGCGGCCTTTCTGCGCGAGGTGCATGAAGGGGCGTGCCAGTATTTCCGCGTCGCCCTCGGCCCCGACGCCAACCGGCTGCATGCGGACCATTTTCATCTCGATCGGGGGGTTCTGCGCTCCTGCCGTTGAGGGGATGCATGGTTGTGCCGGCTCCCGCGCTGGGCTAAAGGCGGGTGCGACGCGGCCCTGTGCCGGGCAAGAGAAGATGGAGCGGGGCCATGGCCAGCACGACAAATGGCAAGCATCGCATCGCCGTGATCGGCGCCTCCGGCTATACGGGGGCCGATCTCATACGCCTGGCCGTGCGCCACCCCGCCATCGAGATTGCGGCCCTCGTGGCCAGGACCCATGCCGGCAAGCCCATGGGCGCGGTCTTTCCCCATCTCGGCGGCATCGGCCTTCCCGATCTCGTCGACACCGATGGCGTGGACTGGTCGCGGGTGGATGCCGTCTTCTGCGGCCTGCCCCATGGCACCGCCTTCGAGGTCATTGCCGCGCTCCCCGACCATCTCAAGATCATCGACATGTCCGCCGATTTCCGCCTGCGGGACGTGCGCACCTATGGCGAATGGTATGGCCGCGAGCACGGCGCGCCGGAGCTGCTGGCCGAGGCCGTGTACGGCCTCACGGAGCACTATGCGGACGAGATCGCCAAGGCGCGCCTCGTCGCGTGTCCCGGCTGCTATCCGACCGCGACGCTGCTCGCCCTCCTGCCGCTCGTCAAGGCGCGCCTGATCGCGCCTGAGGACATCATCGTCGATGCCAAGTCCGGCGTCTCGGGCGCCGGGCGGGCCCTCAAGCAGGCCATGCTCTTTGCCGAGGCCGGCGAGGGCCTCTCGCCCTATGCGGTCGCAAGCCACCGCCATGCGCCGGAGATCGAGCAGGAGCTCTCCCGCGCCGCCGGGGGCGGGCCGGTGACTGTCAACTTCACGCCCCACCTCGTGCCCATGAGCCGGGGCGAGCTGGTCACCTGCCATGTGCGCATGGCCCATGGCGCGGATGCCGATGCCCTGCGCCACGCTCTCGCCATGGCCTATGCGGGCGCCCGCTTCGTTCAGGTGATGGAGCCGGGCGTGGTGCCCGGAACGGCCCATGTGCGCGGCTCGAACGTCTGCCGCATCGCCGTCTTCGCCGACCGCATCCCCGGCCGGGCCATCGTCATCGCCACGCTGGACAATCTGGTGAAGGGCTCGGCGGGCCAGGCGCTGCAGAACTTCAATCTGATGATGGGCCTCGACGAGGCCGAGGGCCTCATGCAGTTGCCGCTCTTTCCCTGAGGATGCCCGGCCGGCCGAGCAGGCCGTGCAGGTGCCAGAGCGCGAGCGCCAGAACGAGGAGCGCTCCCGCCTGATGCGCCACGCCGAGGGCAAGCGGCACATGGGCGAGCAGGGTTGCGATGCCGAGGCCAATCTGGCCGACGAGGGCGAGCGCGAGAAGGCCGGCGCCCGTGAGGGCGCCCTGCATGCCGCCTCCGCTCCCGGCGCCCGTCCGGGCCGCGGCCTGGGCCCGCCACACGGCGAGGACATGCAGGCCCGCCCAGAAGGCAAGGCCATAGGCGGCCATGCGATGGTCGAACTGCACGGTCAGCGCATTCTCGAACAGGTTCCGCCAGGTGGGCGTCATGGTGAAGAGGCCGTCCGGCACGAGGGTGCCATCCATGAGCGGCCAGGTGTTGTAGGCGAGCCCGGCCCGAAGCCCCGCCACGAAGGCGCCGAGGATCATCTGCCCGAAGACGAGCAGCGCGAGCCCTGCGGCCGAGGCAATGAGCGCCCCGGGCGCCCGGCCGCCTGGTCCGGGGCGGCGGGCCCCGAGGCCGAGCGCGGTCCACACGAGCGCGGCGAAGATCGCGACCGCCAGCGCCAGATGCGCCGCGAGGCGGTACTGGCTCACATCGACCCGCTCCGTGAGCCCGCTCATCACCATGTACCAGCCGAGCAGGCCCTGCAGCCCGCCGAGAGCGAAAATGCCCAAGATGCGCCAGGTCAGCGGCCGGGGGAGCCGCCCCATCCACCAGAAGAAGAGAAAGGGCAACGCCACCGCGAAGCCCACCATGCGCCCGAGAAAGCGGTGCGCCCACTCCCACCAATAGATGCCCTTGAAGGCATCCAGCGTCATGCCGCGATTGACGACGCTGTATTCGGGGATCTGCTTGTACTTCTCGAAGGCCGCCAGCCAGTCCGCTTCGCTCATCGGCGGCAGGATGCCGAGTATGGGCTGCCATTCGGTGATGGACAGCCCCGAGTCGGTGAGCCGCACCGCGCCGCCCACCAGCACCATGGCCGCGACCAGCAGGGCGAGCGCCCACAGCCAGAGGCGAACCGCCAGAAGACCGCCCTCGCCGGCGGTCGCGCTCTGCTCTGCGGTCCCTGCAACGCTCATGCTCACGCTCTGCTCTCGCCCATCGCGCGACCGGTTGGCCCCCTCGTCCCATCGTCCCGCGAAACCCTATTGCCCGGCCTGCCAGAGTCAATCGAGCATCACCGCCCCGGGCGAGGACACGTCATCGCACCCGGCGACCCTCGCCGCGCCCGCGCGCCTTGTCTATAAGGCGGGTCATGCGAGCCACGATGCAGCGTTTCACGCGATTCGCGCTGGTGGGAGGGAGCGCCTTCCTGCTGGATGCGGCCCTGCTCGCCCTGCTGCACCGGGGCCTCGGCCTCGAGCCCATCACCGCCCGCCTGCCCGGCTTCCTGATCGTCACCGCCTATACCTGGCTCGCCAATCGCCGCTTCACCTTTGCCGCGACCGTGGCGCCATCCTTCGCAGAGTTCGCCCACTATCTCACCGGCGCCGCGTTCGGCATCGCCGTCAACTGGGCCGTCTATGGCGGGCTCGTCCTGTGGGTCGCCTTCTGCGCCCGCTGGCCGGTGACGGCCCTCGTGCCGGCGACGGCTGCGGCCATGCTCTTCAACTTCGCCTGGTACAGCCGCCTCTACCGCAGGCGCACTTTGGACGCCGGCCCGCCCTCGTCCGGAAAACGCGCCTCGAGACGGTAATGCGCCGCCCGCGAGCGCGGCCTATGGCCCCGGCCCTTCGCTGTTGCATGCGCACGGCCGCCCGCGCACCGTGGCACGCGAGCCGTGCGCGCCCATCCCTCGCCGTCCCGAGCGCGCACCGCACCTTGCGTCACGCAGGGCTCAGCCGGCGGCGAGCGCCTCGGGGGTGCCCCGCTCGCGCTTGACCATGAGCTTGTTGAGGGCGCTCACATAGGCGCGTGCCGAGGCGACCAGCGTGTCCGTGTCGGCCGCCCGTCCCGTGACGGTCTTGCCCGCCTCCTCGAGCCGCACCATCACCTCCGCCTGAGCATCGGTGCCCTCGGTCACGGCGCTCACCTGATAGAGCGGCAGGCGCGCCTCATGGGGCACCATGGCCTTGATGGCGTTGAAAGTGGCGTCCACCGGCCCGTCGCCCGTGGCCTCGCGTGTCTCGTGCCGGCCGTCGATGTCGAGCGTGACCGTCGCCTTCTGCGGGGCGCCCGTGCCGGCGATGACCGTGAGCGCCACCACCTTCACCCGATCGTCCGCCGTCGCCACCTCGTCGTCCACCAGGGCCTCGATGTCCTCGTCGAAGACGTGCTTTTTCTTGTCGGCGAGGTCCTTGAAGCGTTGGAAGGCGTCCTCGAAGGCATTCTCGCCCAGCGCATAGCCGAGCTCCTCCAGCTTCTTGCGGAAGGCGTGGCGCCCGGAATGCTTGCCCATCACCAGCGAGGATTCGGTGAGGCCCACATCCTCGGGCCGCATGATCTCATAGGTCTGGGTGTGCTTGAGCATGCCGTCCTGATGGATGCCGGACTCGTGCGCGAAGGCGTTCTTGCCGACGATCGCCTTGTTGTACTGGACGGGAAAGGCGGAGACCGCCGAGACCAGCTTGGAGGCCCGCATGATGCGGCGGGTGTCGATGCCGGTATGCCAGGGCAGGGCATCGTTGCGGGTGTTGATCGCCATGACGATCTCCTCGAGCGCGGCATTGCCGGCCCGCTCGCCCATGCCGTTGATGGTGCACTCCACCTGCCGGGCGCCGGCCCGCACGCCGGCCAGCGAGTTGGCCACCGCGAGGCCGAGATCGTTGTGGCAGTGTGTGGACCAGACCACATCCTCCGCGCCGGGCACGCGCTCGCGCAGCATGCGGATGAGCTCGAAGAACTCCTCCGGCACCGCATAGCCCACCGTGTCGGGGATGTTGATGGTGGTGGCGCCGGCCGCGATCGCCGCCTCGCAGCAACGGCACAGGAAGTCGTGCTCCGTGCGGGTCGCGTCCTCGGCGGACCATTCCACGTCATCGGTATATTTGCGGGCATGGCGCACGCTTGCCGTCACCGCCTCCAGAACCGCCTCGGGCTCCATCTGCAGCTTGTATTTCATGTGCACGGGGCTGGTGGAGATGAAGGTGTGGATGCGCGGCCGCCGGGCATGGCCGAGCGCCTCTGCCGCCCGGTCGATGTCCTTCACGCCGGCGCGGGCGAGGCCGCAGACCACCGCATTGCGCGTGCGCTTGGCGATCTCCGAGACGGCCTCGAAATCCCCGTTGGAGGCGATGGGGAAACCCGCCTCGATGATGTCGACGCCCATCTCGTCGAGAACCTCGGCGACCTGGAGCTTCTCCTCCAGCGTCATGGAGGCGCCGGGGGACTGCTCGCCGTCTCTGAGCGTGGTGTCGAAGATCACCACGCGGTCGGTGTCGGATCGCGGCGCGGTGTCGGTTTCGGTGTCGGGCGCCTCGCCCGTTCGGGACGCGGTCTCGGTGGTGCTCATGGTGGAACTCCTTCCTCCTCCTCGCGGAGTTTACAGGCATGAATTAACGAATTGCTTGCCCCGGGCACATGGCAGGCCATGCGCCTCGCGGCGTTCTTGCCCCTGAGCATCTGCCCCGCACACGCGGGAGCGCCGATGCTCAGGGGCTGATAAGGAGGAGAATGAGACCGCCAATGGGCGCGCCGGCACAGGCACGGCGCGTGCGCAGCATCGCTTGGCTTCGGCGGGTGCCGGCCCGGATGTCTCTCGCATCGGTCATGGTCGACACTCATAACCGATATGCGCAGCCCGCGGCAAGGGGTATGTCTGCGCATGGTGGCGGGAATTCATACGGCCAGCTCGCCCTTCATGACGTGCACCGCATGGCCGCCGATACGCACATTGCGCATCTCGCCCCCGGCGATCTCCACCTCGAGGGTGATGCTGCTCGGCCGGCTCATCTCGTAGCCCTGCTCGATCAGGCAGCTATGGGCGCCGCTGGTCGGCGCGTCGAACCGGTGCAGAACACCGGCAAAGGCCGCCGCTGCCGCGCCGGTTGCCGGGTCCTCGGGCAGCCCGAGGCCGGGGGCGAACATGCGGGCGTGAAAATGGCTGTGCGTGTGCACGGTCTGCCGGCAGTAGAGATAGGCCGCACCCAGGCTGTCGCCGCGAAAGCCCGCGGCCCAGTGCTGCGCCACGATGCGGGCCCGGCCGATGGTCTCCAGGTCGCGCACCGGCACGAAGGTGAAGGCGATGCCGGCGGTGAAGCGGGAGGGCACGTGGTTCTCGAAGCCGATCTCGCTGGGCGCGAGACCGAGGGCCGCCGCGATCTGATCCTCGGGCGCCGGCGCGCCGCCATCGCGCGGCAGCTTGGGGACATCGAAGGCGGCGAAAGGCGCCTCGCCCGGCCTCATGCGCACGCCGACCCGCACGGGGCCGACCTCCTCCTCCAGAACGATGATGGCATCGCGCCGCGCGCCCGCGTCCGCGCCGTTCAGCTCGGCGAGCAGCACGGCGGTGCCCACGGTCGGATGGCCCGCGAAGGGCAGCTCGCCCTTGGGCGTGAAGATGCGCAGGCGGGCGGTGTGGGCCGGCGCCTCGGCCGGCAGCACGAAGACGGTTTCCGAGAGATTGAACTCCCGCGCAATGGCCTGCATGCGGGCCTTGTCCAGTCCCTCGGCATCCAGAACCACGGCCAGGGGGTTGCCCCCGAGCGGCGTGTCGGTGAACACGTCCAGGGTATGGAAGGGCAGGCCCATGGCGTCATCTCCGGCAGGCGCGGGCTCCGGGCGCGCGCGTCTCACGCAAAGGCGCCCTACTCTGCCGCAAGCCTGCCGATTCTCCAAGCACCCGAACGATCCGGACCAGGGCAATCGCTCGAAGCCCCAAATCGCCTCTCTTTTCGTCATCGCCGGGCCCAGACCCGGCGATCCAGGGCCGCAACCTGCGAGCCTGCCGCCCTGGATCACCCGGTCCGATCCCCGGGTCAAGCCCGGGCAGGGCGATGACGTGAAGGAGAGCAGCGATTGCGCTATCCGTGCGTGCACGCGATGCGCCTCGGGCGTTCATGCGTATGCTGACGTCTTTCGAGCGATTCCCCTGCGATCCGGACCGGCCTGCGTGTCTCACCTCTGGTCCGCACGCCCCCCACCCCGGAGCCGAAAGGCGCGATCTGCCGGGCAATGGGGGGCCGCTGTCAGATCGTCGGCCGACATCCGTCTGCAAGAGACGGTCATTTGCCTCGCAGACATCGGCGCCGCGCCGTGCCGCCTCGCCCGCATGGCTGCGGCGCACGGCGCACACGCATGCGTCAAGACGAGCAGGGGAGGGAGGCCGAGTCCGGCCCGCAGGCCGGAGGTGAGGGCTAGTTGAGGGCCGCGTCGCCGCCGCCCCAATTGATCGGCACCTTGACGCGGAGCTTGCCCGTATGCGTCTCGCCGTCGCCGTTCTGGAAGGACACGCCATAGGCGATGTCGATCTTGGCACGCTCGCCCATGCGCCCATTCAACCCGACCTTGAGGAAGGCACCGCGCGCGACGGGATCATCGACCCGCACGCTCACCGGCAGAGCGGTGTTGTTGACGAGCTCGGCCGAGATGTTGTCGTTGCTGATCGAGATGAAATCCTCCCAGCCGCCTTCGACATAGGCGCTGGTCAGCATGCCGCCCATGGAAAAGCCGGTGGAGATCCGCAGCTTGGCGTTCCAGAACGATGCGGACACCGTCCGGTCGCCATAGCTCATGGCGAGGATGTCGGCCGTTTCCGTGTAGCCGTCCATTTTGGACGAGGCATAGCCGATGCGCGCCGAGGGCATGGCCGCGATGGCACCGAAATTGAGCAGAAGCCCCGCCTCGACGGCGCCGCCATAATGCTGGCTCTGGGTCTCGCCCCTGGCGATCACGGGGCCGAAGCCGGTCTGGCGACGAATATTGTTGAGCTGCGTGCGGGAATACCCCACGTCCGCGTTGACAAAAAGCGGTCCCATGAAAGCCGCGGCATAGAGGTTGCCCTGCACGGTCTGCGTGTCGCTGTTCAGCCCGGCCGTGCCGAGATCGCCGCGCAGGATCGCCAATGCGCCGCCGACAAGCACGTTGGAGAACTGCCGGTCGATACCGGCGCGAATGCCATAGTTCTGATAGCCATAGGCTGCCCGATTGCCATGGGCGTCGAAATTGCCATCGACGCCGACGATCTCGGCATAGAGGCCATTCTGGTGGGCATAGCTGCCGGTGAGCCAGGCCGTCAGCCGGTCGAAGATCTGGCCGCTCGCCTGCATCTGCGACAGGAGCCCTGCCTCGGCCATGGGCGCGACCACCTGCGACGTCTGGTCGATATTGAGCAGGAGCGAGGCATAGAGCGCCAGCAGCGCATGGCCCGCCTGGGTGGGGTGGACGCTGTCCCAGAACAGATAGCTGTTCGGATTGGCACAGACGGTGCCTGTCGCGGTGTTGAGGCAGGCCTGGGTGACATTGGTGAATCCGAAAGCGCCCGGATTGGCGAGGATGACACGGAAGGCCGCCGCGACATCCATCTGGATGATATTCACGCCGGGCGTTGCAGCGGCGAGCGCCTTCAGGCCGCTGTCGAGCGCATCGTTGTAGGCGCGCGATGCCTCCGATCCGCCGGCCTGGGATGTCGGCGATGTGTTGAAGGCAGGCGATGCGCCGAGATCGGGCAGGTTGGGCACCAGGATGGTGCGGGCGCCGAGGCCGATCAGCGTCTGGACATTCTCGACCTGGTCGCCTGCTGCCTCGATGGAGCTGGCGGTGATCTGCGGCAATGTCGGCGTGCCGTAAGGCGGGAAGATCTGGAAGATGTCGTTGGCGCCCGCCCAGACCGTCACCAGATCATTGGCGCCGATCGTGCCGCCGAATGTCGTGGCGAAGGCGGCGATTTGCGTGGGCACGCCCGGAATGGCGGGGTTCAGCAGGTTGGGGTCGGAATCCGCACGCGCGCCGCCGAAGGCCACATTGACGTTTCCGTTGACGCCCGTGCCCCGGAAGGGGGCGTTCATGGGGCCGAAGAGCTGCTCGATCCACACCGGCCCGTTTGAGAAGCGCCCGTTGAAATAGGGTGGGCTCGCCGGCGATGTGCCCCCGGTGAGGGCGAACAGGTTGCCGTTGTCCGAAAGGCTGTCGCCGAAGGTGATGACCCGGCTGAAATCATCCGAGCCGGCGCGGGCTCCCGAGAGAGTGCCTGCCAATCCCACGCAAAGGACGCAAACCCACAGACCGATACGACCAAGCATTATACCTACCCCCCGTCCACGACCCAATATAGGAGGTCGTGGACATCACCCGGATTCCCCATATCGGAGCGCATGCGCCCCTTCGCAAATATGCCGGGCCCGTGCGGGCTGCGCGAGGCGCAAGGCGGCGGGCATTAACGAATTGTCAATAGCTGATGCGAATCGGCCACAGTAGGCCTCGGATGCACCACAACGTCCGGGATGCGCGATCCGGGTCACTGGGCGGCGGTGGCCCGCGCTTGCGTGTGCGCGTCGGCCTTTTCACCGCCGGCGAGCACCCGCATCAGCCGGTCGCGGATCGCCTTCTGGCGCGGCAGATACTCGACTTTCCGTCCCGTGAGATCGGTCACGTAGAACACGTCCACGGCCTTCTCGCCGAAGGTCGTGACATGGGCGGACTTGATGTCGAGATTGAGCTCGGCGAGCGCGCTCGTGAGTTCGTAGAGAAGCCCGGGCCGGTCGAGGCCGTTGACCTCGATCACGGTGAAGGCATTGGAGAGCGTGTTGTCGATCATGAGCTGCGGGGGCACGGTGAACGCCCTGATCCGCCCCTTCGGCTCGGTGCGCTTGGCCAGAAGCTGGTCGAGATAGATCTCCCCCTTGAGCAGTTTTTCCAGCGACTGGCGGATGCGCTCCACCCGGCGCCGCTCGTCCGCCTCGTCGTCGAAGGCGCGCTGGAGCAGGAAGGTGTTGAGGGCCATGCCGTCGCGGGT
>JALUTE010000294.1 GCA_027058255.1 Methyloligella sp.
TCATCCAGCCGGGCCGGGTCATCTTCTGGGTCGGCCAGGCCAAGCGTCTGCGGATCGTGGCCACCATCGACGAGGAGGACATTCCGCTCGTGCGGGTGGGCCAGAAGGTCCTCATCAAGGCGGACGCCTTTCCCGACCGGGCGATCGAGGGCAAGGTGGAGGAGATCACCCTCAAGGGCGATCCGGTGGCCAAGACCTTTCGCATCCGGGTCTCGATCCCGGAAGGGGCGGGGCTGCTGATCGGCATGACGGTGGAGGTCAATGTGATCGCCCGCGAGGTGGAGGACGCCCTGCTGGTGCCGGTGGCGAGCGTGCACGATGGGAAGATCTATGTGCTGCGCGAGGATGGCCGCGTCGCGCCGGTGGCTGTGAAGACCGGCATTGCGACGGCGCAGAACGTGGAGATCACCGCCGGTCTCGAGGGGGACGAGCGGATTCTTGCCAACCCCGAGGCTTGGCTCGCGAGCCGGCGCGGGCGGCGAGCGAACGCTGCCGCCAAGGCCAGGGCGGGGGGCTGAGGGCACGCCATGGCCGCACTCGCCAAGATCGCGCTTGCCTATGTGATGGGCCGCAAGCGCCAGACCCTGGTCTCTGTTCTCGGCGTGACCATGGGGGTCGGGTTCTTCATCGGCATAGCCGCCATGATGCAGGGGTTCCAGCAGTTCTTCATTCAGAAGATCATCGACGTCTCGCCCCATGTCACCATTCGCGACGAGTATCGCGAGGCGCCGCGCCAGCCGGCGGCGATGGGCTACAGGGGGGCGGCCATCGAATTGCGCGGGATCAAGCCGAAGGACGAGCCGCGCGGCATCCGCTCGGCGCGGCGGATCATCGACGCGCTGTCGCGCCGCAGCGACCTGGCCGTCGGGCCGACGCTCACGGGACAGGCGTTCCTGCGTTATGGCGGCAAGGATACCGGCGTGACACTGCTTGGCATCGATCCGGCGCGGGAGGCGCGGGTCTCCAACCTCGTCAACGATCTCGTGGAAGGCAAGCTCTCCGATCTCCAGAGCAATCCCAACGGCATCATCATCGGCAAGGGCATCGCCAAGAAGACGGGCCTCAAGCGGGGAGACTATGTGTCCGTCGTCTCCTCGGCCGGCGTGATCCTGCGGATGAAGGTGGTGGGTGTGTTCGAGACGGGCATTCTGGCGCTCGACGACCGCCAGGCCTATGTGCGGCTCAAGAAGAACCAGGTCCTGCAACGGCGCGAGAACGTCATCAACCAGATCCGATTGCGTCTCGCGGACGTGGAGCAGGCAGAGCGCGTGGCGCGGGAGATCGAGGCCCGCTATCGCTACCGGACCGAGAGCTGGAAGGAGACGCAGAAGAACGTGCTCTCCATCTTCGTGATCCAGAATGGCGTCATGTACACGTCCGTCGGCGCCATCATGTTGGTGGCCGGCTTCGGCATCTACAACATCATCTCCACCGTCGTGAACGAAAAACGCCACGACATCGCCATTCTCAAGTCCATCGGATTTTCGGAGAGGGACATCCGCATCATCTTCCTGCTGCAGGGGCTGATGGCGGGCGTGGCCGGCTGCCTTCTCGGCTGGGCGCTGGGGCGGGGCATCATCGAGGGACTGGCGAGCGTGCGGCTCGATATCGAGCAGATCATCCGAACGCAGGGATTCATCCTCAACCGATCCTTCTGGAATTACGCCATCGCCGGTGCGCTCGCTATCATTGCCGCGACCGTCTCGGCCTGGCTGCCGGCGCGCAAGGCGGCGGCGGTCGATCCGGTGGACATCATTCGCGGGGCGGCCTGATGAGTGCCGAGCCCGGCAAGCCCGGCGCGATGGATGCGGGCAGGGCGCGCGGGCAACGGCCGGCGCGGCCCGTTGTCGAGCTCGACCATGTGACCCGCATCCTCACCGACGAGCCGCAGCCCGTGACGCTGGTGCGGGACATTACGCTGCGGGTGGACGAGGGGGAGTTCATGGCCATCACCGGCCCCTCGGGCTCCGGCAAGTCGTCGCTGATCTACCTCATCGGGCTTCTGGACAGCCCCACCTCGGGGCGCATCATCCTCGATGGCATCGACACGAGCCGCGCGGACAAGGCCCGCAAGGAGCGTTTGCGGCTCACCAGGATCGGCTTCGTGTTCCAGTTCCATTTCCTTCTGCCCGAGTTCACGGCCCTGGAGAACGTGCTTCTGCCCATGCGCAAGCTCGGGGCGCTCTCGGACCGGGCCATGCTGGCGCGCGGGCTCGACCTGCTCGGCCAGTTCGGCCTTTCGGATGCGGCGGCCAAGAAGCCGCACCAGCTCTCGGGCGGAGAGCGCCAGCGCGTGGCCATCGCCCGGGCGCTCGCCAACGACCCGCTTCTCCTGGTCGCCGACGAGCCCACGGGCAACCTCGACAGCAAGAACTCCGAGCTCGTCTTCTCTCTGTTCGACAGGCTCGCGCGCGAGGCCGGCAAGACGGTGATCTCGGTCACGCACGACCCGGAAATGGCGCGCATGACCCACCGTCAGATCCGCATCCTCGATGGCGCGCTGGTTGCCGACAGCGGCTGAGGGCCGCACGCCAGCCATTCGGCCGTGCCCACCACATGGGGCGCAGGCGGTGCGGATTGCGCCGGCCGCCTGCGCCGTCAGGCTGCACGTCCCTCGCGCGCCGCCATCAATAGGCCTGCTGCACCTTCAGCTTGTGCTGGCGGGCCCGCATGGCCTTGCGGGCGCGCCGCCATTTGCCCGCCGAGAGGTTCTCGGCGTCGGCGCGATAGCGCTTGCTGAGGGCATGGAGGGCGCTCGCGTTGAGCTCGCGCGCCTTCTCGGCAAGGAAGGCGGCGTTGCGCTCGAGCAGGGCCTTGGCCTCGCGCAGCTTGCCCTTGTCGCGCAGGCGCACGGCCCGCTCGCTGGTGATATTGGCGATCTGGGTGGTGACGGCGGTCATCACCGTCTTGTCGATGCTCGCCCGGGCCTTCTCGGCGCTGTCCGTTACCGCGATGCGCACCGGCCGCGACAGGCGTTCGCGCTCGCCCGAGCGCATGGAGCGGTAGGAGAGCGAAACCCTGGCGATGGTGCGCTCGCCAAGGCGCGCCTCGGCGGGGGCGTCGAGCTCCAGGAGCACATATTTCTCCTGACCGCCATAGAGCTGGTTGAGGCGCAGGCGCACGCGGCGCCCGTCGATCCTCGCTTCGCGGCCGAGCACGCGGCGTGGCGCAAAGCCGGGCGTTACCTCGATTTCGATGATGACATCCTGCGCGACGACGGAGAGCACGTCGCCGAACTCCTGATTGAACACCTTGACGAGATCGTCGGCGCGCTCGACAAAGGCATGGTTGCCGTCGCTGTTATAGGCGAGCTTGGCCATCAGGTCCTCATTGTAGCCGAGGCCGAGGCCGATGGTCGTGATGGAGATGCCCTCCGCCACGGCCTCGCGGCCGAGCCGGCCCAGCGCCTCGGGCGTGCTGGGGCCGACATTGGCGAGCCCATCGGAGAGCAATATGACCCGGTTGACGCGCTCGGGCGCGAGATATTTCCGCACCTCGCGAATGCCTTGGCTGACGCCGGCATGGAGGGCGGTGCGACCGTCCGCCCGCAGCGCGTGGATGCGCGCGCGCAGCTCGCCCTGCCGGGTGAGATGGCGTGCCGGAATGATGGTCTCGATCTCGTGGTTGTAGGCGATGACGGAGACCACGTCATCCGGCCCGAGCCGCCCGAGCGCCATGATGGCGGCCTCCTTGGCGCGGGCCATTTTCACGCCCCGCATGGAGCCGGACCGGTCGATGACGATGGCGATATTGACGGGCGTGCGGCCGCCCTCGCGGGGCGCGGCGATGCCTTCGAGGCCGATGCGCACATAGAGGCGCCCACCCTTGCCCGCGAGCATGGCCGCCTGGCCGGGGCGGGCATCAAGCTTCACCTCGGCCGCGTCGGCGCCAATCGCCGTGGCGGCGAGGCTGGCGGCCGCGATCAGGGGCAGTCCGGCAAGGCGCGCGCATTGGCGTGCCGCGGTGCGCAAAGCTGACAGAGAAAAAGGCATGGGTTTCGACCTCCTGCATCTCGTCCCGCCCAACCCCCGGTGACGATATGGTGGACAATCTAGGCCGCTTATGCGGCGGAATGAGGAAGGGGGGCGCCCCGCGGTGAAGCGCGCCCCCGTCTCCGTGCCGGTCGCTTCCGAGCGTGCGGCGATACGGTGCGGAGCAGAAAGGGATCCTGGCCCGGTGACGATGTTCAGGTGTCGGAGCTGCGAAGGCGCTCCAGCCGGCGCCGGTCGCGCTTGGTGGGGCGGCCACTGCCGGGCTCTCTGATGGCGCCCGGCGGGGCGGGGCTCGGCTCGGCGCGATCGCCCTCGCCCTCGCCCGGCCGCCCGGTGCCGGCGTGCCCGCGGCCCGTGCTGCTGAGGTCGGGGGAAAGGTCCTCGTAAAGGTGCTGCGCCTCGCGCGCCGGGCCCCGGCGCGTGCCGAGGGCCGTGATCCTCAGCACACGGACGCGCCGGCCAATGCGCGCCGTGATGACATCGCCGCAGCGGATCGGCTGGGCGGCCTTGTCGGTCTTTTGTCGGTTGACGCGCACCTTTCCGCCAGAGACGAGCCGGGTGGCGAGGGTGCGAGTCTTCACCAGGCGCGCGAACCACAGCCATTTGTCGAGGCGCTGGGTCTCGGATCCATCGTGCGGCGATGACACTTGCCCGCTCATGACGACGCGGAGTCCTTGGCGTGCTTTTCCAGCTCCTCCTTGAGTTTGCCGAGCGCGGCGAAGGGGGAGTTGGGATCGATCTCGGCGGTCTTGCGCTTGCGCGGCGTGCTCTGCACGCCACCACCGCGCCCGGTTGTGGATTTGCCGCCGCCGGGGCCGGCGGGCCTGCCCTTGCGTTTGCGCGCGGGCGCAGCATGCGCGCCGTCGCGCCGGCCGGCGCCCTCTTGCCCTTTGCGAGTGGCGTCTCTGGACCCTGCGCCCGTGCGGCGTCGGCGTGCGGGGCGTCCCTCGCGCAGGGCCGCGCCGCGGCGCCGGCGTGGACGCCAGACGATCAGATAGCGCGGCGCGTCCCTGTCTGGCGCATCGCCTGTCCCTTCCTCCGGCTTGGGCGTGGCGGAGTCCGCCTCGAGGGAGGCGCTGCCATTGCCGCCCGCCCCCGCGCCTGCCTTGGCCGTGCCCTCTTGCCCAGCGACATCGCCCCCGCCACGGGTCTGCGACGAGCGGGGGGCGCCTGGCTCCGCCTCGGTCCCGGCCCCTGCGCCCGGCGGCAATGGGCGCCGTTCCATTTGGAATCCGAGCGCCTTCAGGACCTCGCCAAGCTCGTCGGCCGAGCATCCCATGATCGACATCATCCCCGCGGTCACGGTGAAGCCGCCATCGCCCATGGCCCCTTCGGGCGCGCCTTCCGGGGCGATGCCATCGCTCTCCTTCTTTTCCTCTGCATCGCGCGATGGGCGGCTGCCCTGCCTCTCTTCAGCCGTGCGTTCGCTCTCGCCCTTTTCGGCGGCAGCCTCTGCGGCCGGAGCCGGCGCGTCTGCCCGCGCCGTGTTCTTGCCCGAGGAGGCGGCCCCGGCGCGATCGGCCCGCCAGGCGACCAGCGGGCGGATCATGTCCGCCAGCCGCTCCAGCATGTCGATGCGCACTGCCCGCGCGCCGCACAAATGGAACCCGGCGGCGCGATAGAAGGCCTCGGGAATGGCGGCATCGGCGGGCAGGGATGTGAGCCCCGGGCGCGGCAGCTCGGGAAGGGCATCGGCGCTCAGCAGACCGTCCGCCATGGCCCGCAAGGACCAGAGGAGCACGACCAGCTCCGAGGGAGCCGGTTTCAGAAGGGCGGGGAAATAGATATTGAAGGCCCCGAAGCGCACGCCGTGCCGGCGGAGCTGGCCGCGTGCCGGCTGGTCGAGGGCGCGGATCTCCTCGGCCACGGATTCGCGTTTCAGCACGCCGAGATTCTCGATGAGCTGAAAGGCGACGCCGCGCGCCAGCCCCGTGACGTCACCGGCATCGCGCAGCGCGATCAGGGGCTTGAGGCGGTCCTCGATCTCCTCGCGGACCCAGGCATCGAGCCGGCGCTGCACCTTCTCCCGGTCGGGGCCGGTCAGGTGCTCGTCCGCCAGCAGAACGGCCCGCGGCCGCAGCGGATCGTCCGAGGCCTCGAGCCGGGCCACCACCTCGCCGCGCCAGAGCACCTGGCCGCGGCGCGTGAAGGAGAACGCCTCCCGCCGCGCGGCCGCCACCCGCCTTGCCCGCATGGCGAGCTCCTTGGCCAGAACCTTGGCCGCCGCGCCGCGCGCCGCCTTGCCATGCACATCCTCCGTGGCCGTGTCCGGCTCGAAGCGGAAGCCCTGCAGACGGCCCACATAATGCTTTTCCACATGCACGCCGCCTTGCCCGTCGATCTCCGCGAAAAGCTCGTCCGCGTCCCGCAGGCGGCGCATGAGCGTGCTCGTGCGCCGGTCCACGAAGCGGCGCATCAGCCGCTCGTGCAGCGCGTCCGAAAGCCTATCCTCCACCTCGCGCGTGCGCTCCTGCCAGTGCTCATGGTCGTCGAGCCAGTCCTGGCGGTGGGAGACGAAAGTCCAGGTTCGGACATGGGCGATGCGATTGGCGAGGGTGTCGATATCGCCGTCGACGCGGTCGGCGAGCGCGATCTGGTCGGCGAACCAGTCTTCCGGGATGCGCTCGCTGTCCGTCATCAGGAAGGTGTAGAGCCGGGCCACCAGCCCGGCATGATCGGCGCTGGAGATCTTGCGGTAGTCGGGGACCTGGCACACCTCCCAGAGCCGCCGGATCGCCGCTGGCGCCGTGGCGAGCCGCGCCACGTCGTCCATCAGGCTCACATTGGCGAGCGCCACCACATCGTCGGCCATGCGGGCCCGCATCAGGCGCTTGGACGGTGCGGGCGCATCGAGGCTCTCCTTGAGGCGGGCGAGGGACGAGAAGTCGAGATCCGCATTGCGCCAGTGCAACAGCCGGTTGGCTGCGAAATCGTGGCTTTCCAGGCGCTCGATCACCTCCGGCTCGAAGGGCTCGGCATTGGCCGTGACGCCGAAGGTGCCGTCGTTCATGTGCCGGCCCGCGCGTCCGGCGATCTGGGCGATCTCGGCGGGGGAGAGATCGCGGTGCTGGGCACCATCGAATTTGCGCACCCCGGCAAAGGCCACATGCTCGAGATCGAGATTGAGCCCCATGCCGATGGCGTCGGTCGCGACGAGAAAGTCGACATCTCCCGATTCATAGAGCGCGACCTGGGCATTGCGGGTGCGCGGGCTGAGCGCACCGAGCACCACGGCGGCCCCGCCCCGCTGCCGGCGCACGAGCTCCGCCACCGCATAGACCTCGTTGGCGGAGAAGGCGACGATGGCCGAGCGCCGCGGCAGGCGCGAGAGCTTCTTCTGTCCCGCCCAGGAGAGGCGCGACAGGCGCGGCCGGGTGATGAAATGGGCACCCGGCAGAAGATCGGATATGGCCTCGCGCATGGTGGACGCGCCGAGCACCAGGGTCTCGGACGTGCCGCGGGCATGCAGGAGCCGGTCCGTGAACACATGGCCGCGCTCGGGATCGGCGGCAAGCTGGATCTCGTCGATGGCGAGAAAATCCACCGCGATGTCGCGCGGCATCGCCTCGACGGTGCACACCCAGTAGCGGGGCTGCTCGGGCTTGATTTTCTCCTCGCCCGTAATCAGGGCAACGTCGCCCGCGCCCACGCGCCCGACCACCTTGTCATAGACCTCGCGCGCCAACAGCCTGAGGGGCAGGCCGATGAGCCCGGTCTCGTGGGCCAGCATGCGCTCGATGGCGAGATGGGTCTTTCCGGTGTTGGTCGGGCCGAGAACGGCGGTCACGCCGCGTCCCCGGCCAGCCGACATGGCGCTGCCGGGCGCCCTTTGTGCGTTCATGATCCTCCACCCCTGGCTGACCGCTCGAGAATGGATGCCGGGTGCGTGGCGGCCTCGGTTTCGACTCTGTCCTGGCGCCCTCTCGGGGCCGCGTGGCTTGGCAGGGCGTGCACGCGCCACGGGCACTGCGTCGGCAGGACGGGCGCTCGCGGCCGCAAGACGCCCCTCGGCCCGCGTGCCAGCATAGGACCACCATCGAAGCGGCGCCAGCCGACACCCCTACCTGCCGAGGGCGATCCGTCCACCGCCCGGCGTGTTGATGTCGATGCGCTCCGACGTCAGGGCGGCGTAGCCTGCTACGGTCGGAATGGCAATATAGTAGGGAACGAACAGATTGGCGCGCGGAACCGGCATCATCCATACCTCGATTCCCGTCGTGCGTGCCATGTACTTCGTCTCCTTGTTCATCTTGTGCCCGGCAATGGGGACATAGCGAACGCGGCAGACATAGGCCGAGCGCGAGATGCCGCGGGAGCGCACGCCTTCCAGGCGAACCGTCTTCTTGTGCGACAGGACGAGGTCGAAGCGCTGCTTGCCATCGAAGATGGGAATGCGCCGGCGACAGGGGTTGGTGCCGCGCACGCCGCGCCGGGCGACGGTGAGGGCCATGACCGCGCTCAGGGGATCGAGTGCCTTGGTCAGGTGGTGCGCCCGCACGGGCACGCGCTTTCGCGAGGGGCGAATGGGCGGCTCGGCGGAGACCTTCCACACAGCGGGCTGCACATTGGCGGGGCGCTGCATGTCGATGCGCCCGCGTTTCGAGTTGCTCTTGAAGGCGAAGGCATATTTGAGGGGCTTCGGCCCTGCGCCGGTGAAACGGCCCGAGCTCCGGGTCTCGCCGCGCCACTTGAAGGCGCCGAAAATGGCGCTGATGGATGCCCGGCCGCTCAGGGAATAGCCATTGCCATTGACGTTCGAGGTGAACTCGAAACGGCCGAGATCGAATCCGGCGAAGGTGATGCGGTAAAGCGCGCGCACCTTGACCGGAAACTGCCGGGCATGCGCCCGGTCCGCCGCGACCGTCCCGGCGATGGTGACAAAACCAGCCAGCCCCACCAGGGCCGCCAGCCCCAACAGAGTGCTCCGAACGGGGAAGGCCCTCATACCCAGCCTCTCGAACAACAGCCTGCCTCAGAAATCCTAGCCGTATCTCTCGCCCTAGCCCGGCTTTGGGTCAATTGTGTGACCCGGGCGCCGCGGGGGCGAGTCTCCACCGGCAGGGGGCACTCTCGCACGGGCTTGGTAAACAAATCGACCACAATCGCGTCGAAACAGACCGGGCGGCGATCGAGCGTGGCCGAGAAGCCTCACCCACACAACCCCCTCGGAAGGGAAGGATATTTCACCAAGACGTGTATGCATCGCCCCCCTGCGTCGGCTAGAGTGGCCGCGCCTTGCAATCAAATCGTATAGGGAGAAACGCTATGGCGAAGTTCCTGGGCCTTCTCATGGGAGCTGTGATGACCGTGTGGGCGAGCAGCGCAGCGCTTGCGGGCACCGTCCACAAGGTGGTGATCCACGTCGACCAGAACAATCCGAAGGTCATGAACATGGCCCTCAACAACGTCCAGAACGTCTACAAATACTACAAGGCGAAGGGCGAGAAGGTGATCGTCGAGGTCGTCGCCTACGGGCCGGGCCTGCACATGTTCCGGGCCGATACCAGCCCGGTGAAGAGCCGCGTCGCCACCATGAAGCTGGCGATTCCGGATCTGCAATTCTCCGCCTGCGGCAATACGCATCGCAAGATGAGCAAGAAGGCCGGCAAGAAGGTCACGCTCCTGGACGAGGCAACCATGGTGCCCTCGGGTGTCGTGCGGATCATGGAGCTGCAGGAGAAGGGGTATTCTTACGTGCGGCCCTGACCGGGGCGTGCCGGAATCCGACAGGCTTCGCGGGGTGCGCGGCCAGGCCGAGGTCTGAGGTCTCCGGCCGCACGCCCGAGCATGCATCTCCAAGCCCCGCCACCGCCGGTGGCGGGGTTGTTCGTTCGGCGCATGCCGGTCTGCGCCCGGGCCATGTCGGGCATGCTCCGGCACGCTACGCTACAGGAGGATGAGCACGATCAGGCAGAACGCGAGGCCGAGCAGCCAGAAGGCTTCCTCTTCGTGGCCCTCCAGCCAATCGGCGATCAGGGCCGGGAGGTCCACATAGGCGAATTTCACCAGCGCGGCGAGGAAGAGCGCCCCGAGGATGCCGAGCGCCCACAGTCCCGTGGACAACGGGTCGTCGATTGCGTGACCGGATCGGATGGCCACCACATGGGCGGTGGCGACGAGCGCCACCATCAGGGCGAGGAGAGAGACGAAGCCGAGCAGGAAGAGCACGGCATACCGCATGACGAAGGCGAGATTGCTCTCGCCGCGGTCCTGCCCTGCGCGCGATCCATCCATCACGGTGCTCGTCTACCGGTCCATGCCGCGACCCGCCCACCGGGCCGGAACGGCGCCATTGTGGGACGGTCATGGATAAGAAGCGGTAAAGAGACGCTGGCCCCGCGCGGTCTCAGGCGGCCCTCGCCCGCCATTTGATGGAGCAGCCCATCGAGGGGATCTGCTCGCGCGGCCCCTCGCCGGTCTCGGCCACCTGCTTCATGGCAAGGAAAAGATCGCGGCGCACGTCGGCCGGCGCCGTCTCCTTGCGGCTCGCATCCAGCCGGCCGCGATATTGCAGCTCACCCTTGGCGTTGAAGCCGAAGAAGTCCGGCGTGCAGACGGCGCCCCAGGCGCGGGCGACCTCCTGGGACTCGTCGTGGAGATAGGGGAAGGGAAAGTCGTGCTTTGCGGCGAACGCCTTCATGTTCTCGAAGGAGTCCTCGGGATAGGCGGCCGCGTCATTGGAGCATATGGCCACGCTCTTGATGCCCAGGGCCTCGAGGTCCCGGGCATCGCGCACGATGCGGTCGATGATCGCCTTCACATAGGGGCAGTGATTGCAGATGAACATCACCAGCGTGCCATTCGGCCCGCGAAAGTCCTCGAGACGCCAGGTCCGCCCATCGGTTCCCGGAAGCTCGAAATCCGGGGCCTTCCATCCAAACTCGCAAACGGGTGTCGTCTCGGCCATCGCTTGTCTCTCTCTTCTTCCATCTAGCTATCCGGTCTTCGCTCACGCGGCCCCGGCTCTGCCCCGGGCGGTCGGCCACCGCCCGGCCGCGTCTGCTGTCGGTCTCGGAGGCCTCTATACGACCGCTCGATTTGCCAAGGCAAGGCCTTGCGCGGGCGGGGACCGCGCGGCTGTGCCATCGGCCGGGCGGGTCTCTTGGCTCGCTGCCCGGGAGAATAATTTTGCGCATTGGACCTCGCGCTCTTGACGCCTGTTGCGATCGGGTGCAGACTTCATTTATCCACAGAGAAAGGAGGTCTAGGAAAATGGCACCACCGGACAGTCCTGAGCCGTCTTGGAACGGACTCCCCGTGGCTCTGATGGCCATGTTCCGGACCGGACGGCAAGATACCGACAATCGAACACTTTAGGAAGGCTCGGAGGATC
>JALUTE010000295.1:0-4739 GCA_027058255.1 Methyloligella sp.
TGATTTGTTCGGATTCGCGGCTGAGTTGCAGCTCGTACTACCCATGTGAGGCGCAACCCGTCTCCTGTCACGTGATCGGTCGCGTTCGACACCAATAGAGTGCCGAGATGCTCGGCAAAGCGGTTTCGCGTCGTCCGTCTTGGATAAGACATGCGCTGTTCTTGCTGGAGAGCGATGGAATGCCCGATACGATACGGAACGATGCGGCCCGAGGCGAGCCGTCAATCGGCGAGCTGGTCGATCTGATCAAATCGGTCGCCAAGGAGGACTCCGACTTCGCCGCCATTCAGGCGGCCGGGGTTCGGCTCGTCCAGGCGACCCTTGAGCCGGTGCTGCACGAGCTCGCACTGTGCGGGGTGTCGGCGGACATGTTGGCCGATCTGCTGGTTTCTGCCGCTTTTCAGGTGAAGGCCGATGCGGTGAGCGAGGCCGAGGCCGTCGCAAGCCTGAAAGCCACCCTGGACAAGCTCGCGAAACAGGGCGAGCGGCAGCCCGCGCAGGTCTGATCGCTGCGGGGCGGGTGGCCCGCTCTTGCGGGCCTGGAGAGAGTGCTGATCCGGCTTCGGTTTTCCCAAACCGTAGAGGTCGAGCCGCTCGCTCTCAGGCCCGCGCCATTGCATGATTCGCACCGATCACGGCCAGTGCGAGGTCGGCCGGGAGCCCTGCGGAACCTCATGTCGCGGGCGCTTGGGGCGGAACAAAACGGGCACATCCCTTTGAGGGCCGCTTGAACCGCCCGCATTCGTTCCCCATATGCCGGAAAGCACGTGCCCATGGGCGAGTGGTCCGGGGCGATCGGACCGGCGGTGCCGGATGAGGGCCGCAATGGGCTCGCGAGGCGCGTGACGTCCGGGCTGGCGGAGGCCGGACCGATCAAGTCGCTTGCAGGACGAGGGCTTGTGAACCGTGTCACGCATGTCGTTGCTCAGCAATCCGTTGCTCGTCGGGTTCGAGGATATCGAACGTGTGCTGGAGCGCGTGGCCAAGGCCTCCGGCGACGGCTATCCGCCATATAATGTCGAGCGGGTCGCGGAGCCGGGCCGGGATACGGAACTCTTGCGCATCACTCTTGCGGTTGCCGGGTTTCGCCGCGATGAGCTCGAGGTCACGGTGAAGGACAGGGAGCTGGTCGTTCGCGGTCGCCAGCGCGAGGACTCGGATCGGGTCTATCTGCATCGGGGCATCGCCGCGCGCCGCTTCGAGCGTGTGTTTGTTTTGGCGGATGGCACGGAGGTGTCGCGCGCGGGCCTGGACAACGGGCTCTTGACCATTGATCTCCTGCGCCCGGTGCCCGAGCATCGCGTGCGCAGGATCGAGATCGAGGAGGGCCGGGGCGAGACGGGCGCGCGGACGGCTGGGCAGTCGGGAAATCAGGTGGAGGTTCGTGGCAGGCGAAATCGCGTTCGGGGGGCTGAGTGCGTCGGGGGAACAGGGACTCCCAGAGAAGGAGGCGTGAGATATGAACAAGGATAACAGGATGGAATTCGAGACCGGGACGGTCATGAGCATGGTCGAGTTCGCCCATCTGGGCGGTGGCGAGGTCGCTTACATCCGGGAGCTGACCGGAGAGGAGGCGGGACGCCTGTTCCCCAATATCGAGGGCATTCCGGCGGGAATAAACCTCTATGCGGTGCATGCGGCCGATGGCACGCCGCTTGCGCTCACCGACAGTCGCCAGGCCGCCATTGGCCATGCCATGGAGGACGATCTCGAGCCCGTGAGCGTGCACTGACGGGCCGCTTGCAGCGGCGTTAGGCGACGGAAAGGCCAGGCAGGGGCCGCTTGCGCCCCCATGACGAGGCGCCGCCTCGGGCCCAAGGGGCCCGGGCGGCGCTTTTCCTGTCCCGGTCCTCGCCTCCGGCTCGTCCTTCGCCTCTTGTTGTTGTGTCCCGCTCCTCGGCTTCGCCTCGTCGTGCGCCTCTTGTTGCCAAGTCCCGGTCCTCGCCTCCGGCTCGTCCTTCGCCTCTTGTTGTTGTGTCCCGGTCCTCGCCTCCGGCTCGTCCTTCGCCTCTTGTTGTTGTGTCCCGGTCCTCGCCTCCGGCTCGTCCTTCGCCTCTTGTTGTTGTGTCCCGCTCCTCGGCTTCGCCTCGTCGTGCGCCTCTTGTTGTTGTGTCCCGGTCCTCGCCTCCGGCTCGTCCTTCGTCTCTTGTTGTTGTGTCCCGGTCGGGGCTCCGCCCCTCCTCGCCTCTTTGTTGTTTGCTCCCTGTCGGGGCTCCGCCCCTCCTCGCCTCTTGTTGTTGTGTCCCGGTCGGGGCTGCGCCCCTCCTCGCCTCTTGTTGTTGTGTCCCGGTCGGGGCTGCGCCCCTCCTCGCCTCTTGTTGTTGTGTCCCGGTCGGGGCTGGCGCCCCTCCTCGCCTCTTTGTTGTTTGGTCCCGGTCGGGGCTGCGCCCCTCCTCGCCTCTTGTTGTTGTGTCCCGGTCGGGGCTGGCGCCCCTCCTCGCCTCTTGTTGCTAAGTCCCGCTCCTCGGCTTCGCCTCGTCGTGCGCCTCTTGTTGTTGTGTCGGGGGGTTGGCAGTAAAGTCTCGGCACGGCCAAGCGATTCCGGCGCGTGCGAGGGGCGCGCGCATGGGCGGGCACAGCGAGGCGGCGCGGGGCGCCGTGCGGGGGGCGGCTCATGGCACTCAGCAGCATGACGGGTTTCTCGCGCGCCGATGGTGCGCTCGAGGGAACCACCTGGCACTGGGAGGTGCGCACGGTCAACGGCCGCGGGCTCGATGTGCGCATGCGCCTGCCCAATGGCTATGGCGTCCTGGAGCAGCCGGTGCGCGAGGCCTGCGCCCGTCATCTCACGCGCGGCAATTGCACGGTCACCCTCGCGGTTCAACGCCAGGGAGGCGAGACGGTGCTGCGCCTCGACGAGGCGGTGTTCCGCCAATTGCTGGAGGCGGCCGAACGGGCCGGTGCGCTGGCGAGCGACCGGGCCGCGCCGCCGCGCCTCGATGGCCTGCTCGCGATCCGCGGCGTGCTCGATTATGTGGAGCCCGAGGAGGACGAGGCCGTTCTCGAGCGCCGCATGGCCGCCATGATCGCAAGCCTGGAGGAGGCGCTCACGGCGCTCGCCGAGACCCGCCGGGCGGAAGGGGCGCATCTCGCCACCGCGGTGCTCGCCCAGGTGGAGGAGATCGAGCGCCTGGTCGCGGCTGCCGAAGCGGCGCCCGCGCGCAGCCCCGAGGCCATCCGCGCCCGCCTCGCAGCGCAGCTCGAGCGCCTTCTGGACGCCGGAGCCGAGCTCGATCCGGCGCGCCTCTATCAGGAGGCGGCCCTCATCGCCACCCGGGCGGACATTGCCGAGGAGCTCGACCGCCTGCGCGCCCATGTGGCGGCGGCCCGGGCGCTCCTGGCGAGCGGCGAGGCGGTGGGCCGCAAGCTCGATTTCCTCGCCCAGGAGTTTCATCGCGAGGCCAACACGCTCTGCGCCAAGTCGGGTGATCGCGAGCTCACCGAGATCGGCCTCGGCCTCAAGAGCGTGATCGACCAGATGCGCGAGCAGGTGCAGAACATCGAATGACGGCGGGGAGGGGGAGATGATTGCGCGACGCGGGCTGATGCTGGTGCTCTCCTCGCCCTCGGGCGCGGGCAAATCCACCTTGAGCCGGCTTCTGCTGGAGGCCGAGCCGCTTCTCGCCATGTCGGTGTCCGTCACGACGCGCCCGCCGCGCCCGGGCGAGGTGGATGGCAAGGACTATCATTTCGTCGATGCCGATACCTTCTCGCGCATGCGCGAGGAGGGGGCGCTGCTGGAATGGGCCGAGGTGTTCGGCAATCGCTATGGCACGCCGCGCGCACCAGTGATGGCAGCGCTCGAGGCAGGCCGGGACGTGCTGTTCGATATCGACTGGCAGGGGGCGCAGCAGCTCAGCCAGCGGGCCGGTGAGGACGTGGTGCGGGTCTTCATACTGCCGCCGAGTGCCGAGGCGCTGGAGGCGCGGCTGCGCGGGCGGGCGCAGGACCCGGAGGAGGTGGTGCAGGCGCGCATGGCCGGGGCGGCCGCCGAGATCAGCCACTGGCCGGAATATGACTATGTGGTCGTCAATGACGTGCTCGAGGAAAGCCTCGCGGGCCTGCGCGCCATCCTGGCGGCGGAGCGGCTGAAGCGCGCGCGGCTCGTGGGCCTCCCGACCTTCGTGCGCGAGATGCAGGCCGCCCTGCCCGGCGGCGGCGCGACGGGCGAGTGACGCCTGCAGGGCCAAAGCTCCCCTGCCAGGATGCCGGCGATTGCGCGCCGCGTCAGGCGGGCTGCGCAAGCAGAAAGCCCCTCCGAAGGGGAGGGGCTTTCCATCGCACGGGCGGGGGAGGTTGGATGCCGCCGCCCGGCGCCGTCTAATTGCTGGCGAGATGGCGCAGGGGATCGACCGGTGTCTTGCCCTTGCGCAACTCGAAGTGAAGCTGTGGACGGTCCACCTTGCCGGTCTTGCCGGCCTTGGCGATGATCTGGCCGCGGCGCACCCGGTCGCCCCGTTTCACCAGCAGCTTGTCGTTGTTGGCATAGGCGGACACCCAGCCATCGGCATGGCGGATGAGAATGAGCTTGCCATAGCGCTCGAGCTCCGATCCGGCATAGGCGACGATGCCGTTCTCCGCGGCCTTGACGGAGGTCCCCACCGGCACCGCCACATCGATGCCCTCGTTGAAGCGGCCATCCTTCTGCTTGCCGAAACCCGAGATGATGCGCCCGCGCACGGGCCAGCGGAAGCTGTTCGTCACCCGCGGCTCGGGCTCGGGCAGCCGCGCCACATGCG
>JALUTE010000295.1:4749-11300 GCA_027058255.1 Methyloligella sp.
TGCGTGGTGCGCCGGCTGCGTGCTGCGGGAGCGGGGCGCGTCGTCGGCGCGGGCGTCACGCCCGGCGCGGGAAGGGGGCTCACATCCGGCCTACTGGCGGCGCCGCGATCGAGGGCGGCGACGCGCCGGCGCCCGTCCAGGGTCACCGTGCGGGTGCGCACGCTGCGAACCGTCGTGTCAGTGCTGGCACGGACGCCGCTCTGCGCCGTGCTGCGGCGCGCGCCGGCCGCCCCGCCATTGCGCGCGGTCCGCTGGCCGGAAATCCGCCGGCTCGGGATGCGCAGTTTCTGGCCGGCCCGCAGGCGGGTCGGATCGGCGATGCCGTTGAAGCGGGCGAGCCGCTCGGGTCGGATCTTGTAGCGCTTGGCGATGGCGAAGAGGGACTCGCCTCGGCGCACGCGATAGGTCCGCTCCGGCACCACACCGCCCGTGGGAATGACCAGCTTCTGGCCGGCACGGATGGTGGCGTCGGGCAGGGCGTTGGCGGCGAGGATCGCCGAGACCGGAACGCCGTAGCGATGGGAGATCTGATAGAGCGTGTCACCGCGCCGCACCTCGATGGTGCGGGTCCCCGCATCGGCGAGAGAGGGACGCGTGGCCGGCCTGTCGACCTCCAGCGGGGCGGCGGGCGTGCGCCCGGCCGGCCTGTAGCGGCTCGAAGGGGCGCTGATGGCGGGATCGTCGGGAAGGCGTGCGACCTTCATCTCCTTGCGGCCGAGACCGGACCGCCGGGCCTCGTCCCATGGGGCGCGGCGGCTCTGGGGCGCGGCCTTGGCAATGGGGGCAATCGGCCGTGCGCTCGGCGCCGCCCTGTTGTCGCTCCAGCGTCGGCTCCGGCTCGCACCTTCATTGCCTGCTCCGCTGCGCGGCGGCGTGTACTTGTACACCGGCTCGGGCGGCGTCGGCACCGAGGCGGTGGTCCCGTCCTCGCCATAGCTCGCGATGGGAAAGTCGAATCGGGAGAAGTCGGCGCTGCACCCGACGGTCAGGAGGGCGGCCGCCATCGGGGCAGAGAGCCTGAGGATGCGGCGCAGTCCGGTCTGGGAACGTTCGATACGCAAAGCACTAACCATCTTCGTTTACCCCACTTATCCGAAGTTGAGTTAAGCGCCGAAAACCTTAACGGCGGCTTAAGGCCGCTCAGAAAAACCGCGCGCCCGGGAGGCGGATTCTCCAAGCAGGCTCGGCTCGGCGGAGGGCCAGGCGATTGGTCGAGGGCGATGGGGCTCGGGGTGCGTCGTGGGAGCGCGGCCGCCAGCCATCTGCGGCTAGCTGCTGCCCTGCGCGTTGTCGTGAACCAGCGGCACGAAGCGCACGGGCAGGATGCGCTCTGAGCGCACGCCCTCCTGCGTCCTGGTCACGCGATAGAGATGCTGGCTGTCCACGCCGCGGCCGATGGGAAGGACCATCGTGCCGCCGGGGACGAGTTGCGCAAGGAGCTTGTTCGGCATTTCGCGCGCAGCGGCGGTGACCATGATTCGGTCGAAGGGCGCTTCCTCCGGCCACCCCTCGTGACCGTCGCCCACTCTCGACGTAATGTTTCCGAGACCGATTTTCTCGAACCTCGCCTTGGCTTGTTCGTGGAGTCTGGAGTAGCGCTCAATTGTGTAGACATGACGGCAAAGAAAAGACAATACAGCGGCCTGATACCCCGAGCCCGTGCCCACTTCGAGCACCCGGTGCCAGTAGCGCACATCCAGCGCCTCGGTCATGAAGGCGACCACGAAGGGTTGGGATATGGTCTGGCCGCAATCGATGGGGAGCGCCGTGTCGGCCCAGGCCTCGGCTGCGAAGGCGGGGGGAACGAAAAGATCGCGAGGCACGCGGGCGATGGCGGCGAGGACCCGCGCATCGCGAATGCCGCGCCGGGCGAGATGGCGCGCAAGAGCGAAGCCGCCTTCGCCCTCATTGCGGTCTGATGCCCGGCGCGATGCTCGCATGCGCCTCTCGATGAATCCGGTTCTTCCGACTGCCCGCCTCATGGCGCCCATATCTGCGGGCGATGACGAGGGCCACGCGGCTGCGCGCACTTACCGCTTGGCGGCCGCTCGCCCAGCTTCCGTCGAGGCGGGGCGCGCGTTGTCACCCGAGGCATTGTCGCCGGAAAGGCCGGCGCCGTCGAGGGCGCTGGCGAGGCGCTCGCAGGTTGCCCGGTGGGTGAGATCGAGGCAGAGCGGCGTGACGGAGATCAGCCCCTCGCGCACCGCCCATAGATCCGTGCCCTCGGCCGGGTGCGATTTCTGGCGCTCGAACCCGATCCAGTAATAGGGGTTGCCGCGGGTGTCCATGCGGTGGTCGATGGTCAGCAGGCGCGGGTCGCGCTCTCCCTGGCGGGTGATGGCGATGCCGGCCACGTCCTCCGGCGTGCGGTCGGGGAAGTTCACGTTGAGCAGCACATGCTCCGGCCATCCGGCGGCGAGAAGCCGGCGCACCAGGGCGGAGCCGAGCGCAAGGGGCGTCTCCCAGCGAATGCGCCCCGAGCCCCCGGGGCCGTAATGGGCCGCGAGGCTGAGGGCGATGGAGGGAACGCCCAGAATGGTGCCCTCCATGGCGCCGGCGATGGTGCCGGAATAGGTGACGTCCTCGGCGATGTTCTGGCCGCGATTGACACCGGAGAGCACGAGGTCGGGCGGGCCGGCCTCGGCCATGAGATGGCGCACGCCCATGATGACGCAGTCGGTGGGCGTGCCCTTGACCGCGAAGGTGCGCTCGCCGATCTGGCGGCAGCGCAACGGCTCCTGCAGGGTGAGGGAGTGGGAGGCGCCGGAATGATCGGTCTCCGGCGCGACGGTCCACACCTCATCGCCCACCTCGCTGGCGATGTGCTGCAACACCTCGAGACCCGGCGCGGTGATGCCGTCGTCATTTGTGAGGAGGATCCTCATCGCCTCCGGGTCCTGGATGCGCTGTGCATGGGGTCAGTCCTTGTTCTTCTTTCTTGTCTTGGCCGGCTTTTCTGCTCCGGCCGGGACAGGAGTGGTCTGAGCCGCGATCACCTTCATGCCGCCCATATAGGGGACGAGCGCCTCGGGCACGCGGATGGAGCCGTCGGCCTGCTGATAGTTCTCCATGATGGCGACAAGGGTGCGCCCCACGGCAAGGCCGGAGCCGTTGAGGGTGTGGACGAAGCGCAGCGTCTTCTCGTCCTTCGGCCGGTAGCGGGCGTTCATGCGCCGCGCCTGGAAGTCCCCGCACAGCGAGCAGCTCGAGATCTCGCGATAAGTGCCCTGGCCCGGCAGCCAGACCTCGATGTCGTAGGTCTTGCGGGCGGAGAATCCCATGTCGCCCGCGCACAGAACAACCACGCGATAGGGCAGCGCGAGCCGCCTCAGGACCGCCTCGGCGCAGCCCGTCATGCGCTCCAGCTCGTCGCGGGCCTGGTCCTCGGTGGTGATGGAGACGAGCTCCACCTTGGAGAATTGATGCTGGCGGATCATGCCGCGGGTATCCTTGCCCGCCGCACCCGCCTCCATGCGGAAGCAGGGCGTCCAGGCGGTCACCCGCATGGGCAGCGCCGCCTCGTCGAGCACCTGCTCGCGCACCAGATTGGTGAGCGGCACCTCGGCGGTGGGGATGAGCCAGAAGCCGTTCTCGGTCCGGTACTGATCGTCCGCGAATTTGGGTAGCTGGCCCGTGCCGAACATGGCCTCGTCGCGCACCAGGGCGGGCGGAAGCACTTCCCCATAGCCGTGCTCGCCCGTTTGCAGGTCGAGCATGAAGGCGGCGATGGCCCGCTCGAGGCGCGCGAGCGCGCCCTTGAGGACGACGAAGCGGGCGCCGGAGATCCGGGCGGCGGCCTCGAAATCCATGAGCCCCATGGCCTCGCCGAGCTCGAAATGCTGGCGCGGCTCGAAATCGAAGGTGGGCGGCTCGCCCACCCGGCGCAGCTCCACATTGTCGCTCTCATCCGCCCCGTCGGGCACGTCATCGAGCGGGAGGTTCGGGAGCTCCGAGAGCCGCGCGCGCAGCTCGGCCGTGAGACGGCGCTCCTCCTCCTCGCCCGTCTGGATCGCCGCCTTGAGATCGGCCACCTCGCGAATGAGCCGCTCGGCCTCCTCGTCCTTGCCGCTCGCCTTGGCCTTGCCGATGGCCTTGGAGGCCGCATTGCGCCGTGTCTGGGCCTCCTGCAGCTTGGTGACCTCGGCCCGGCGCGCCGCGTCGAGGGCGAGGATCGTCTGGGCTGCCGGCGGCAGGCCGCGGCGGGCGAGTCCGGCATCGAAAGCCTCTGGGTGGTCCCGGATCCACTGGATATCGAACACGGGGCGGCCTCTCTCGTTTCGGGAAAGCGTGTCGGAAAGGCGCCGCGTGAGGGGCCAGGCCCGGGACGTTGCCCGCGCCATGGCCTGCCGGCGCCACGGGTCCTATACGCCCTGGGCGCCGGGGCGTCCAGCACGGGCCGGCATGGGCGGGACCGCGCAGGCCCAGCATGGCCCGGCGGGAGAGTGCTTATCCCGGCGGCTTCGATCTGCTATGGCACGGGGCCATGACCGGCACGAAGGACAAGGGCGGCGCTATGGCGGGCGGCGGCGACGGCGTGGAGCGCGGCGATGCGCCCGGCCCCGCCACCCGCCTCGTCCATGCCGGCCGGGATCCGGCCGCTCAGCACGGCTTCGTCAACCCGCCCGTCTATCGCGGCTCCACGGTGCTGTTCGAGACCACGGACGCGCTGGAGGCGAATGCGGGCGATTATGTCTATGGCCGCAAGGGCACGCCCACATTCCGGGCGCTCGAGGCGGCGATCGCCACCATGGAGGGCGCGGAGGCGACCCGGCTCGCGCCCTCGGGGCTCGCGGCCATCGCCTTGGCCCTGCTGGCCTTCGTGGAGGCGGGCGATCACATCCTCGTGGCCGACAGCGTCTATCGGCCGACCCGCAGCCTCTGCGATCGCCTTCTCGCGCGGCTCGGCGTCGAGACCACCTATTACGATCCCCTGATCGGCGCGGGGATCGAAGCGCTCATCCGCGAGAACACCCGCCTCGTCTTCACAGAAAGCCCCGGCTCGCAGACCTTCGAGGTGCAGGACATACCAGCCATCGCCCGGGCGGCGCATGCGCGCGGCCTCTATGTGCTGATGGACAACACCTGGGCGACGCCGCTCTACTTCAAGCCGTTCGCGCATGGGGTGGACGTGTCCATCCAGGCGGCGACGAAATATATCGTCGGCCATGCCGATGCCATGCTGGGGGCGGTGAGCGCCAATGCCCGTGCCGCGCCGCATATCGCCCGCAGCGCCGACCTTCTGGGGCTTTGCGCGGGTTCGGAGGAGGCGTGGCTGGGCCTGCGCGGCCTGCGCACGCTCGCCCTGCGGCTGGAGCGCCATTGGGCCTCGGGCCTCGAGATCGCCCGCTGGCTCGAGGCGCGCCCGGAGGTTGCCCGCGTTCTCCACCCGGCGCTGCCGAGCCACCCGGGGCATGCGCTCTGGACGCGGGATTTCCTCGGCGCATCGGGCCTCTTCTCCATCGTTCTCCAGCCCGCGCCGCGCCGCGCGGTGGCGGCGATGCTGGACGGGCTCTCCCTCTTCGCCATGGGCTGGTCCTGGGGCGGCTATGAGAGCCTGGTGGTGCCCTTCGATCCGACCGGCTACCGCACCGCCACGCGCTGGGAGGCGCCAGGGCCCGCGCTGCGCCTGCATATCGGCCTCGAGGATGTGGCCGATCTCAAGCGTGATCTCGAGGCGGGCTTTGCCCGCCTTGCCGCGCATGGCTGAGGCGCGCGGCAGCGGCAAATCCCTGACACCGGCCCTTTCTCGGCTTCCCCCTCTCTCTCAAGCTGAGCCACGCCCTTGAGCGCGGGCCGGAGAGCTCTTGCGCCCGCATCCGGTCAAATCGCCTCACTTGAGCGAAATCAAGGACAAAGGCCCGCGCCTGGATAACAGTACAATCGAATATGCGAATGTCTTTGTTTTGCGCATGCAAGGCGATCCGTCTCCGTAAAGCGACGGGGAAAGCGAGGACGGTCATGGACTTCACGGCACTCATCGACAGGCTCGGCGAGGGGGGGACCGTCGCCCTGGGCGGCCTTCTCATCGGTCTTCTGTTCGGCGCGTTCGCGCAACGCAGCAAGTTCTGCCTGCGCGCGGCCATCATCGAGTTCGCGCGCGCCCGGCCGGGTGCGCGTCTGGCGGTTTGGCTTTTCGTGTTCTCCGGCGCCGTGGTCGGCACACAGGCGCTCATCGAGCTCGGCCTGCTGGATGTTTCCGAATCGCGCTGGCTCGGCATGAGCTCGAGCCTGTCCGGCGCGGTCATCGGCGGGCTCATTTTCGGCGTGGGGATGGTGCTTGCGCGGGGCTGTGTGGCGCGCCTTCTCGTTCTCTCCGCGACGGGCAATCTGCGCTCCCTGCTCTCGGGGCTCATCATCGCCGTCACGGCTCAGGCGACGCTTCGCGGCGTGCTCTCACCCCTGCGTGACGCGCTCGCCGGCCTCTGGGTGGTGGGGCCGGAGATGAACGACGCTCTCGGACATCTCGGCCTCGGCGCCTATTCGGGGCTCGGCCTCGGGCTCGTCTGGCTGGCCGCAGCCATCTTCTTCGGCGTGCGCAGCCGGGTTCCGGC